>JBLNAO010000101.1:0-17878 GCA_050259395.1 Chloroflexota bacterium | reverse complement strand
GAAACGCAATGATTCAGGTAACCTATGTTGCTGAAGTTAATTCCCATCAGCTCGACACCCACCCTGTCTGCAGCCAGCCAGTCCTGGCTCACAACACATACCTTATGCTCGACAGGAGTTCCCAGGGTCGGGCCGTTCCCTTCCATTCCGACAAATCCGTCAATGACGGATAGGTCGGGATGCACTTTCTGTGCAAGCCATGCAAGATTATAATTTACGGCATGAAAGCCGTTGCCATGGATGAGCCTCTTGTAACTTACGGCGCCGGACTTGCTTTCCTTTGCATTCGGTGAGAATCTTTTATCTTCATTGTAAAGGGTGAACCCATGGTCCTTGATGGGTGCGCCCACCACAAGATTCTTCAATGAGAGGGTAGCCCCGACATTCGTGTGGGTCTTCATTCTTCCCACAGAGACGATATATGAAGCCGGGTCGGTGATGATGGATGATATCCTCATCAGGTGCGGCCTGAAATCCTTCTCATCGGTGACGTACATGTCCTCCCAGCCGCCATCATCCAGGTCGACAAGCTTCACCGGGTATTTTTTAACAAGGCTGTAATATCCATAGTTGTCAAAACCCTCGAGCGTGTACCCGCTCGCGGATGACTCTGCAATGATCACATTCCTGTGCTTTCCTATCGATTTCAGGAATTCGAGTATTCCTTCAAGCGTTTCCACGTGTGTACAGGCAAGCGGCACATAGATAAGCACGTTATTGGGCTTGAGAACAACACGCTTGTTTCCGATCGCTCTTCTGATCTCCTCCGAAAAAGGAACAAGGGCCTTGAAAACAATATCAGCGCGGTCGTTCGCTGTTGCAAGAGAAACTTTCGTTCTTTCCTCACGCGATTTTCCGGGTGCATTCAGAGGATTGCTTTTTAATGAGAAGGGTAGAGATAAAGCTGCTCCGCCTGCGGCAGCCTGCCTGATAAAACTCCTGCGACTTAGTGGGTTCATAGCCTCAAGTATTTCTGTCAATTTACAGATTTCCTGTTAAGCTTTAATACTGTTTTTCAATATTTTTAAACACTGCTTTGAGTTAATGCCCATTAAGTTATTTTTACGGTAAATATTCAGCCCGGATGAAAACATTTAAAAGTATCAGTGCTCTTGGATTCTGCATTCTGCTCCTTTGTGCATGTGGTTCAACAGCCATCCCTGAAAAGGAACCTGTCGATTACGTCAATCCTTATATGGGAAACATAAGCCATTTGCTTGTGCCGACCTATCCCACTGTTCAGCTTCCCAACAGTATGCTGAGGGTATATCCCGACCGTGGCGATTATACAGGATTGCTGATGAGAGGCCTGCCAATGATTGTAACGAGCCACCGCGGCAGCTCGGCATTCACCCTGAGTCCTTTCAGCGTGGAAAGAAGCGATAACCGTCCTGTTATCTCGTACACCTACGATCTCGAAAAGATCAGGCCCTATTCATATTCAGTCTACCTCGATGAACATGATGTCGACGTCAGCCTGGCCGTTTCACATCAATCGGCATTGTATTCTCTCAGTTTTGGCAGGAAGAAACCATTCATAATGCTCTCATCCCGGAATGGTGAGATGAAATGGGACGGAAAGGCCGTGTCAGGGTACCAGAACCTGGAAAACAATACCCGCGTTTACATTTACCTTGAGGCTGACGTTGCCCCTGTGAAGGCAGGTGCAATGAACGATGAAGGCATTTCATTTGACCTGCAATCCGATTCGGGAAGGAATGCATGTGTGATCCTGGCCTTCCCTGAAGGTACCGGGAAAGTGAATCTGAGGTATGGCATATCATTCATAGATGTGCAGCAGGCTGGAAAAAATCTTTCACGGGAGATCAAAGACTATGATCAGGAAAAGCTGATTGCTGAAGGCCGAAGTGAATGGAATAAAGCACTGGGTAAAATCAAGGTTAAGGGAGGATCGGAAAATGACAGAGCCGTATTTTACACCTCTCTTTATCGAACATACGAACGTCCGGTTAATATTACAGAAGATGGCCGTTATTTCAGCGCATTCGACGGGAAAGTATATGAAACGGGAGGGGAGGACTACCTCACAGATGACTGGATCTGGGACACTTACAGGGCGACTCATCCTCTCAGGATACTCATCGAGCCTTCGCTTGAAACCAAAGTTATTTCATCATACCTGCGAATGACCGACCACATGAAGAACCCCTGGATGCCGACTTTCCCGGTGGTTACGGGCGATAACCGGGCAATGAACTCGAACCATGGCGTTGCTGCTGTGGTCGATGCCTGGAGAAAAGGATTGCAGGGTTTTGACCTGGAAAAAGCATATAAAGTCTGTAAAGGGGCTATCACCGAAAAGACCCTTGCGCCCTGGTCTGACGATAAGCCTGCCGGGAAGCTGGACGAATTTTACAGGGAGCATGGATATATACCTGCCCTTGCCGAAAATGAGAAAGAAACCATTCCCGAAATTCATGCTTTCGAGAAGCGCCAGCCTGTTGCAGTGACGCTTGGCACTTCATATGACGAGTGGTGCCTTTCACAGATTGCAAAGGATCTTGGAAAGACTGATGATTATAAATATTTCCTGAAACAGTCATACAATTATCGGAACCTGTTCAATGCCGAAACAGGTTTCTTCCATCCGAAAGACAGCAGGGGTAATTTCATCATGCCGTTCGATTATCGTTTTTCCGGTGGGATGGGAGCGAGGGATTACTATGACGAAAACAACGCCTACACCTACAGGTGGGATGTTCAGCATAATGTCGGCGACCTGGTTAATCTTTTCGGCGGCAGGGAAAAGTTCGTTGCCGCTCTTGACAACACATTCACCGAACCGCTTGGAAGAAGCAAATATGCTTTTTATGCGCAATTGCCTGACCAGACCGGCAATGTCGGACAATTCTCCATGGCGAATGAGCCATCGCTGCACATACCTTATTTATATAATTATGCAGGTCAGCCCTGGAAGACTCAGAAGATTATCCGCACGCTTTTGCATGAATGGTTCCGCAACGATCTGATGGGTGTTCCGGGTGACGAGGATGGTGGCGGAACATCGGCTTTCGTTGTCTTTTCGCAGCTTGGCTTCTATCCTGTGACTCCGGGCTCTCCTTCATACAATATCGGCAGTCCTGTTTTTACCGAATCGGTTATGGACCTCGGGAATGGTAAAACATTCATTATCATTGCGAAGAACAGTTCTTTCGACAATAAATATATCCAGTCGGTGAAGCTGAACGGGAAAGCATGGAATAAGCCCTGGTTCTCACACGACGACATTAAAGACGGAGGAACTCTCGAGCTGATCATGGGTAACAGGGCAAACAGGACCTGGGGTTCAGAGCCCGGTGCCGAGCCTCCTTCAGCAGAAGCAATAAATTAAAGAGGAACTTTAACAGAGTTACACAGAGGACCACGGAGTTTCACAGAGTCAACTCCGTGAACCCCTGTGCTTCTCGGTGCACTCTGTGTAAAAATAGATTTTATTTCATTTCGGTATTTACATACTCATGGGTGAAGCTTTCGTCCGACACCTTCACCAGCCTGAAACCCGGCAGATCCTTTCCCAGCTGCTTACTGTCAGATGAGGTTGTTATCATTTTGATATTACCCGATTGTGCAACTGCATTCTTGTGAAGATGCCCGGAGAAAACCGCATCCACTCCATATTTTTCGAAGAGAGCGAGATATTTTTTCCTCACTTCAGGTTTGATGTTGAAATATTCCTCGGGTTCATTGGGGTCGTTGATGAAGAATGGATGATGGCAGAAAAGGAATAACTGCCTGGCTCCTGAGGATTTTGAGAGTTCATTTTCAAGCCATTTGTACTGCTCGTCTTCGAGGACCGGCGTTCCTGCCTTTATTAGGTTGGAGTTGAAACCGATAAATGCACATTTCTTATAGGAAAATGAGAACCTGTCGTAACCAAACATGCTCCGGAAATTGGCGAGATCATTTTCGGTCGGCTCCTGGCCGATATCGTGGTTTCCGGGTATGACATACACCTCTTTGCTTTTGATAAGCGAAGTTATCCTTCTGAATTCGTTCCATTGTGTCTGGTTAGTCCTGTCATTGACGAGGTCGCCGGTGATTATCACAGCATCAGGTTTAATGACGTTTATATGCTTAATGGCTTTTTCGTAAAGCGCGCTATCTTCTGAGATGCTTTTGTTATCACCTGTAAAGCCGAACTGGGGATCTGAAATTTGCACAAAGCTGAATTCGTTGCTGCATGATGCAAGCAGTAACGTCAAAAATAAGGTGATGAAAAACCTTTTGCGGTAAATCATAATAACAGGGATTTGTACTTAATGTTAGTTATCCGAGAAGCTGCTTCACTTTGGCAGAGATCTCACGACCGTCTGCTTTTCCCGAGAGCTCTTTCGTAGCCACGCCCATTACTTTCCCCATGTCTGCTGCAGTTTTAGCTCCAACGCGGTCAATAATGGCTTTAAGCGTTTTTGTCAGCTCCTCCTCATTCATTTTTGCAGGCAGGTATTTCTCAAGAACGTTTGCTTCCGCTTCCTCTTTTTCCCAAAGGTCCTTCCTGTTCTGTGTCTTGTAGATCTCTGCAGATTCTTTTCTCTGTTTCACAAGCTTCTGCAGAATTTTGATCTCTTCATCAGCAGTGAGGGTTGAATCAGCACCTTTATCAGATTTTGCAAGAATAAAAGCAGTCTTTGCAGCTCTCAGGGATTCCAGTACAATTGTGTCCCTGGCTTTCATTGCTGCCATCAAATCGCCCGAAATTTTTTCTGTTAGTGACATGATAAATCAGGATTGAAATTAACCTTAAAGATAAATATTTAGTATGAAGGAGAAGGTTTTTCCCGAAGGTCATTTTAATTAACAAATGGAAAAACACAGAGTTAAACAGAGGACCACTGAGAATCACAGGGAAATACAATTGATTTAAGGCTCTGGTCAACTCTGTGTCTTCTCTGGTCAACTCTGTGTATTAAATTTACTTGTCACATGATGTTAATGATTGTTAAAATAACATGCATGGCAACGTATTTTTAATATTTTTGTCAAAACAGTTACTTTATTTGCTATTATCTTATTTCATAATCAGTTATGAAGAAACCCCTTATAATAACCGGAAGCATTTTTTTTGCAGCTTTCCTGGCTCTTTTCATTTTTAATCAGATTTCATCCAGAAAAGTTTCTGATGACTTTTTTACCGAGGTTAAGAAAGGGAGCTTTGAAATTGCTGTCACCTCAGCCGGTGAGCTTATGGCGGAAAACTCGATAGATATTGTCGGACCTGAAATGGCTGCAGGACGCGACATCAGGTCTACACGTATCGAGATAAAGGATCTTGTCCCGGAAGGAACCATAGTTAAGAAAGGTGATTTCATTGCGCAGCTCGACAGGACAGAGCTGAGCAATACGCTGAAAGACGGGCAGGAAAGGCTGTTGACTATGAACCAGCAGCTTGAGGTCAGGCTCCTGGATACGGCAGTTCAGCTCAATGCACTGAGGGATCAGATCAAAAATCAGGAGTTTACGGTTGCTGAGCGTGAAATGACATTCAGAAACTCAAAATTTGAACCACCGACAGTAATCAGGCAGGCCGAGATAAATGTTGAACAATCAAAACGTATTCTCGACCAGGTCAGACGGAACTATACACGCCGTGTTGCACAGATGACCACCGACATATATAATCAGAGGTATTGGATTAAAATGGTTGAAAAAAGGGTGAAGGATGCTGAAGAGGTCCTTGCCGGTTTTACAATCACTGCACCTGCCGACGGAATGGTTATTTACAAGAAAGAGTGGCGCGGGAACAAGAGAAAAGCCGGATCATTTATCGATCCGCGCGACAAGGTAGTCGCCACCCTGCCTGACCTTACGACCATGTTATCCAAGATATATGTCAGCGAAGTTGATATCAATAAAGTCAAAAAAGGTCAGGAAGTCGAAATAACTGTGGATGCATTCCCGGCAAAAGCATACAAGGGTACAGTCACCTACATGGCCAACATTGGCGAAAAGCTTCCCAATACAAACGACAAGATGTTCGAAGTCCAGATCAGGCTTGTTGGTTCAGATCCCAATCTCAGGCCATCCATGACTACCGGCAACAAGATCATAATAAAGGAATTCAGCGATGCAGTCTTTCTTCCAATTGAATGCATCCAGGCAGGCGCTGACAGCATTCCTTTCGTTTACCGCAAAAATGGCACCCGTCAGGTAGTCATAACGGGTGAGGCGAATGATAAGAACATGCTCATTGAGCAAGGGCTGGAGCCAGGCAACATGGTTTATCTTGGAAACCCCGACAATCCTGAAAAATTCAGGCTGACCGGAGAAGAGCTCATTCCATATATAAAGGAAAGGGAAAAACTGAAAAGATCAGGGAACAATTCCCAGGCAATGCTTCAGGGAGCCAACTAATTTCCGGCTTTAGCCGTCACAGGTTCGATATGAATGGTGATGTTCAGGTTGTCGAACTTGCGCTTTAATCGATCTTCTATCTCATCACAATACTTGTGTGCATCGCCTACAGACACATTTGCAGGTATTTCCACATGCAGGTCGATGAACCTGTAATTACCGGCAATCCTTGTCCTCAGCTCATGATAGTTCACATTCATTTCATCCAGCGCAGCCTCGAGCTCTTCCACCTCATCCGGTTTCCAGGCCTCATCGAGCAGAGGCAAGAAAGCTCTCCTCAATAGCTGAAAAGATTCAAAGATTATAAAGAGGGCCACGATGATTGCAACAACAGGGTCAAGCCATTTCAGGCCTGTAAGAATAATCAGTCCCAGACCAATTGCAACCCCCAGTGATGTGTAGACATCGGTTTTAAGATGCAGTGCATCAGCTTCAAGCGCCACGGAATTGGTTTCACGGGCTACTTTGTACAACCGCATCGAAACATAGGAGTTCACTCCTGCCGCTAACAGCATCACAAACGATCCTAACCCTATCGATTCAAGTTCAATCGCTCCTCCGGCGATCTTCTTCACAGCCTCTGTAATGATCCATCCAGCAGCCAGAAAAATCAAAAGTGCTTCGATCACACCTGAAATGTTCTCAATTTTCCCGTGACCATACGGATGCCGCGAATCGGGAGGGTTGTCAGATACCCTGACTGAGAAAAAAGCGATGAGCGCAGCTACAAGATCCATCGAGGAATGAATCGCCTCGGAAATAATGCTCACCGAACCGCTGATGATCCCTACAACAAGCTTAATTATGATAAGGAAAGTGTTGGATAATATTGAAAGCCTGGCAACCTTTACTTTTGGATTCATCACGATCGGAGTAAAATCAAATATAGCCAGAAAAATGATCGCTGCAAACACACTCGCGGGAAACCGCTCTGTGTAGCTCTGTGGTCCTCTGTGATCCTCTGTGTAAGTTCTTCAACAGTTATTTAGTATGGGAGAGGCGCCAGGAGACTTCACAGCTTTACCAATTCATATTGTCTCGTACCCAGACCTATCTTCTCGGCATGCTCGAGTCCCGACTGCCAGTTGGTATCCGGATGCATCCTTTTGAATTTGTCTTCACCTTCCATCTTTTCAGGATGATCTGTGCAAATATGGCTTCCCGGGAGTGCCGGCGCTGATTTGACCATATCGGCACAGGCCTGGTCGAGGGCAACCGGATCGAATGATGCAGCCATACCGATATTCGGGACAAGCGGGAAATCGTTGAAGTTCCAGCAATCACAGTTGGGAGAAACGTCCATAATGAAATTAATATGGAAAGCCGGCTTATCCTTAACCGCGGCATAAGCATACTCGGCAACCCGCATGTTCACAGTCTCAGAATTGCTGTCACTCGCAGCCCTTGCAGAATCGAACTGGCATACAGCGATGCATTGCCCGCATCCAGTGCATTTGATATAATCTATATGCGCTTTTTTGTCTGATTCAACTATAATTGCATGCTGCGCGCAATATCTTTCACAGATCCTGCAACCCGTGCAGTTCTCCTCGAAGATCCTGGGGGAGGCGCCTGAATGAAGAAAAAGCTTACCGCCGACGGAAGCGCAGCCCATGCCCAGGTTCTTCAGGGCGCCGCCAAAACCTGTGATCTCATGGCCCTTAAAGTGGTTCATTGATATCAGAATGTCAGAATCAGTGATTGCGCTTCCAAGCTTTGCGCTTTTACAATATTCCATGTTGAGTTCCACTTCCCTGTATTCGGTTCCCCTGACTCCGTCTGCAATAATCACAGGGCAACCGGTAGCCATAGGGTTAAAGCCGTTCTCGAAGGCAGCTTCAAGGTGCTCCGGTCCGTTGGCTCTCCTGCCGGAATAAAGAGTATTGCAGTCAGTCAGGAATGGTATAGCCTGTTTTTTCTTAAGCATCTCCACTATAACTGCAGCGTAATTCGGCCTCAGGTAGGCAAGGTTGCCCGGTTCACCGAAATGGATCTTTATTGCAACAATCTTTCTTTCAAAATCGATTGTGTCGATACCTGCCCTTGTAACGAGTGTCTGTAACTTTTTTAGCAGGTTGTTTGATGGCGTTGACCTGAAATCAGTGAAAAATACTTTTGAACTCATAACTTAAACAATTAATATACTCGCAAGCCCTGTAAGATTCCTTTTGACATCCTTGTGATTCAAACGGTAGTCGTTACCGGCGTTCTTTCCGGATGGCAGACAAGGGTTCTTTTTAGTCTGTAAAAACCGGCGCAAATATAATTTGAAAATTTGAAAATTAGAAAATGCGAAGTCGGATTCAGAGGGTGCCGATTATTCCGGCTATTTTCTCTATGAGCCATTTCGGAGTGGATGTGGCTCCGCACACACCGGCTGAACATTTGCCAGCAAACCATGAACTGTCTATTTCATCTGGTGAGGAAATAAAATATGTATCAGGGTTCACGCTTTTGCAGACCGAATAAAGCATTTTGCCATTTGAGCTTTCCTTGCCGCTCACAAAAACGACCACATCATGCTTTTCCGCAAATGCCTTAAGGTTAGGCTCACGGTTCGACACCTGTCCGCAGGTGGTGCGATGAACGAAAAGATGGTTATCAGGATCAATCCCTTTCCCGGTCATCTTTGAGCGGATTGCTTCCGCTACATTGCTGTATTCTGTTTTGCTCATTGTTGTCTGGGCAAAAAGGTATACCGGCTTGGTTATGTCGATTTTGTCAAAGTCGCCGGGACCCGAGATGAGCAAGCCTTCATTTTTAATTTGTCCCATCAGTCCGACAACCTCGGCATGGCCAGGTTTGCCGAAAATAACAATCTGGCCGTTTCCGGCAATCTTATCGTATGTCTGCCTGATCCTCGACTGCAATTTTTTCACAATCGGGCATGTGGCTTCTATTATCTCAATGTTGTTTTTTTCGGCAATTAAATAGGTTTCAGGAGGTTCCCCGTGGGCGCGGATAAGAACCTTGCAATCCTGCAGCTCCCTGAACCTGTTGTGGTCGATGGATACCAGTCCCAGGGAGGAAAGACGTTCTACCTCCCTGTCATTATGAACGATAGGGCCAAGTGAAAATACCTTTTCACCGTTCAGGAGAGACTTCTCGGCAATTTCAACTGCATTCTGAACGCCGAAGCAAAAACCCGACTGCCTGTCTATCTCAACTACCATTTCTTTTTGTTGCGATTATTCCTTTCACCCATGCCATCTGCTCGTTGACGCTCATGCGGCTGTTGTCGAGGATAACGGCATCATCTGCCCTGCGGAGAGGACTGATATCCCTGTTCTCATCTGCTATGTCGCGTGCGATGATCCCATTTTTTACCTCTTCAAAGTCTCCGGCGATGCCCTTGGCTTTCAGTTCATCATATCTCCTTTTTGCCCTGATATCCACCGAGGCAGTCATGAAGATCTTGATGTCGGCATCAGGAAAAACAACAGTTCCGATGTCCCTTCCGTCCATCACTATGCCCTTGAAAATGCCTATCTGGCGCTGTAGCTGAACCATTCTTGATCTCACCTCATGTATCTGGCTTATCCTGCTCACAAAAGCGGTCACCTCCATGCTCCTTATCTCTTTCTCTACATTCTCTGAATTAAGATATGTTTCATACTCAGCGAGATCGGGATTGAACACAAAATCTATGTGGATATTTTCCAGATCGGCAATTATTCCACGTTCATTGATAAAGCCGTTGCCGATGAATTTATTTCTCAGGCAATAAAGTGTGACAGCCCTGTACATTGCGCCGCTGTCTATATAGATATAATTCAGCTCCCTGGCGATTGACTTTGCAAAAGTGCTCTTTCCGCATGATGAATATCCGTCGATCGCAATGGTTAATTTCTTGTCCATATTATTCATTTTTCTTTCCTGTATATCATGTCGGGCCTGAGTATCAGCGATATGTTGGTCGAAGCCCCTGCCATGTGGTAAATTGCTCTTCCCAGTTCGATATCGAGCCAGGTTGTCCTAACGCCAAAGCCCCATGTGAATCCGACAGTCGATTTACCCGAAGATGTACGAAGTTCCTGTCGTCTCTGAAAATTGTAACCTGCACTGAAATAGAAATTTTTATGAGGTATGAGCTCGACTCCGGGGATGACGTGTCGAAACAGGTTATCTGCAAATCCCGGCTTTTCATCTTTGTTATCTTCCGTAATGCCGGTTTCAGAATACTCATGTGTTATGTCATATTTCTCCAGGTGCCTGATAGTCAGGGAAAAGCGGAAAGGTGCATAAGCCAGCCTGTGGGACACTCCTGCAAGTATCTCAAAAGGAAGATTCTCCCTGGGTTCTCCTGCGTAGGTTGTGATCTGATATCCTGCATTTCTTATAAGTATCCCGGCTGAAGTCCGGCTGTTCCTGCTGTGCCATGATGCCCCTGCATCAACAGCAAATCCAAATGATGTATACTTTTCAAGATTGGACAAAACAGGTTTGATATTAATTCCTATGGTGAACATCGAATCAAGCTCCCGGGAATAGATCAGTGAAAGAGCATATTCAGCAGCTGTGAAATCGCCTGTGATATTTCCGGAAGGATCTGCTTCGGTGAATGCTCCGTAATTAAGATAGGTGAGCCCTGCGGCAAAATTTCCGGTCCCTGGCATTGATCTCGAGTACATGGCAAGACCGTAATTGATTCCCGCAAAGTAGTTAACATAGTTCAGAGCGACCGACTTATCCATCTCATGTCCGAGAAGTGCAGGATTGTGATAGGCAAGGTTAAGATTGCTGTTGGTGAGCGAGACATTTGCCCCGCCAAGGGAGGAGACAAGTCCCGAATGTGTGAGATTCAGGAATTCATAAACATTGTCACCGCCGGTTTGAGAAAAAACCCTTGTGCCGGTGAGGACAATTAATAAAAAAAGAATTCCTTTTTTCATATAATTCAATCTGTTGCAAAGATAAATGTTTTGCCGAGATCAGCTGAGCAGCCTCGTTCATGCAGTTTTACCTGTCAGCACTATGGCTTCCTCTGTGGTCTTCTTCTCCCTGCCATTCACCTGCGACATTATGATCCCGGCTATTACAACAGCCATGCCGGCAACGTTCCGGAATGATAGTTTTTCGTCAAGAATGAAGAATGCAAAAAGTGCGGTGAATATCGGTATGAAATTAGTGAAGACATTGGCCCGGGTTATCCCCATTTTGCCTACCGACCAGGCAAAAAGGATGAACGCACCGCAGGAAGCGAAAATGGCCAGCTCGAGCACCGGGACGAACATTCTGAAAGTAAGCTGCTGACTTATGAAATGGTTGTAGTCGAGAATGAGGAACAGCGGAAAAAAGAGGATCATTCCAACTGTATTCTGAACCATCACTATGAAGAACGGGCTGTATGATCCGACCAGGCGGCTGAGTGTCAGATTGTATCCGACTGCCGAGAATACGGCTAGCCCCATCAGCATTAATCCTTTAACATTGAAAGAGATTGTCCCGTTGCTGTTCGAGATGAAAATAATGACCCCTATGAAGGAAAGGATAATGCCTGCATAATTTATAGCTTTCAGCCTTTCTTTGAATATCAGCCACGCCCCGATTGTGGCTACAACGGGAATCGTGGATATCAGCACGGATCCAACAGTAGCCGAGACAAAAGTCAGGCCGAAACTTTCACCTATAAAATAAAGGAATGGCTCGAAGACCGACATCATAAGAAAAAGCTTCCTGTCCTTCTTTTCTATGCTTCTGAAACCCTTTGTGACAAACAGGAACCCCGTCATCATTATTACAGCCATAACCAGCCTCAGAAAAACAATTGTCAGAGCGTAAAGATTCCTGTTTGCTTCCTTGTACCAAATGAACGAGAATGCCCAGAAGATCATCGAAAGGGTGATGGCTGTAAATATTTTTGTTTTTGAGCTCAAGGCTGATTATGTGTTCATGCAAAAGAAAAACCGGGCAAAATTAGTTGTTTTTTTCACCCCGGCATCCCATGCGGTAAAATAAAAAAACACTGAACCCTGAATCAGTATTCCCGGTCAACAATCGACCACTAATTTAAATTGAATTTAATGAAGCTTGTAAAAACAAGTATCATAAGCAGTTATAACATGTGTTGTTTTTCGAACAGGGGAAATGTACGCTCTTTTACTGATTTGTTTGTGATTCATAAATTATTATATTTGCCCGCTCGACTAAAATGGTACTTTAATGTCCTGCTTGGTTGACTATTAGTAACCTGGTAATTTAATATAACATATATAATGAAAATCCTTGTTTGTATCAGTAATGTTCCAGACACAACGACGAAGATAAAATTTGCTGATGGAAGCTCAGCAATTGAGACAACCGGCATCCAGTGGGTTATCAATCCATGGGATGAACTGTCGCTCACCCGCGCCCTCGAGCTTAAAGAAGACTCTTCCAGTGGTCCCAAAACCGTTACCGTTGTGCATGTTGGTCCTGCTTCATCGGAACCCACCATACGCAAAGCCCTTGCTATAGGCGCTGACGATGCTGTGAGAGTGAATGCAGAAAATTCGGATGCATACAACGTTGCTGTGAATATCGCAGAGGTTGTCAGAAAAGACCAGTACGATGTTATAATGTGTGGAATAGAGTCAAGCGATTTCAACGGCTCAGTTGTTGGAGGAATGGTTGCCGAATTGCTTGGCATTCCATCAGTTTCTGCAGTTTCAGGACTCAGCATAGAGAATGGCCAGGCTGTCATGACACGTGAAATCGATGGCGGGAAAGAGCTTGTTACTGTACCTATGCCATGTGTTGCAGTTGTTCAGAAAGGTATCGCAAAAGAACCCCGCATTGCCGCAATGAGGGGCATAATGATGGCCCGGACCAAACCAATTAAAGTAGTTGAAACTACACAAACTGAAGCTCTCACCAGCGTTGCTTCACTTGAAAAGCCTGCTCCCAGGGCAGCATGCAAATTTGTAGATGCCGATAATGCAGCACAGCTTATCAGCCTTCTTCAGAATGAAGCTAAAGTAATTTGATAATCAGAAATCTTAAAAATCCAAATATGTCAGTATTAGTCTATACCGAGAACTGGGATGGCAAATTCAAGAAATTAACCTTCGAGCTTGTCTCTTATGCAGCCGGCATTGCAAAGATGCTCAATACAAAAGTGACTGCTGTTTCAATCGGAAAAGTTGCAGAGGATGAGCTTAAGAAAGCAGGCAATTATGGCGCAGACAGGATCATAAGCATACAGAACGACCAGCTTTCCGTGCTCGACAGCCAGGCATATGCCGCTGTTCTTGCCGAAGTTGCCGTAAAGGAGAATTCAAAAGTCGTCGTCATAGCAAACAACAATACAGGGAAAGCTGTTGCCCCCCGGCTCGCTGTTAAGCTGAAAGCAGGCATCGGGGCAGGTGTCAGCAAGCTGCCTCTTAGCGTTGAACCTTTCACTGTTTATAAGAAAGCATATTCAGGCAACGCTTATTCCAGGACAATCATCAAATCTGATGTAAAAATAATTACTCTTGCACAGAATTCCTTTGACCTCGTTCCTGTTGAAAATAAAGCTGTTATAGAAAACTACGATGCAGCTTCAGCAGCATCTTCGGTTAAAACCGTTGTCAGGGAAGTCAAAAAGCAGTCAGGCAAGATGCTTCTCACCGATGCAGAGATTGTGGTATCGGGTGGAAGAGGCATGAAATCACCTGATAACTGGGCTCCCATTGTCGAGCTTGCAAACCTTCTCGGAGGCGCAACAGCCTGCTCACGCCCTGTATCTGACGAAGGATGGAGGCCCCACGAAGAGCATACCGGCCAGACAGGGAAGATCATAGCTCCAAACCTGTATTTTGCAATCGGAATATCCGGGGCGACCCAGCACCTTGCGGGTATCAGCTCCTCAAAATTTATTGTCGCCATCAACTCCGACAAGGACGCACCAATCTTTCAGGCAGCACAATACGGAATCGTTGGCGATGCTATGAAAGTTCTTCCAAAGCTCGTCGAAGCTGTTAAAGAAGTTAAAAAATAGTTTCTTCGGCGTTTCATCAACTGGGTGTTTGGGACTTATTAAAAAGAGATGACAAAACAGATAATATTTGCTTTTGCCCTCCTTGTAACGATCGGGGCATTTGCATACACCGTAAACAGGCTGGTTAAATTCTTCAGGCTTACACGTCCGGCGTTTCCTGTCAGGGACTTTGGAAAACGGTTCGGCGTGATGATGGAAGTGGCATTCGGGCAGACCAAGATCTTCCGGAGGCCTGTGATCGGTTTCTTTCACGCTCTTGTTTTCTGGGGTTTTTGCGTCATCCTTTTCGGCAGCATCGAAATGGTTATTGACGGGCTTACCGGAACCGAACGAGTCCTCAACGCACTCGGCCCGGTTTACGATGTCATCATGGCCTCAGGTGATGTTTTCGCACTTATCGTGGCTATCTCAATACTCATCTTTCTTTCGAGAAGGCTTTTTTTCCATATAAAAAGGTTTGAAGGCATTGAGATGAACAAAATGACTCACATCGATGCCAACATCGCTCTTTCAATTATTCTGTTGCTTATGCTTTCACTCCTTTCGATGAACACCGGGTATGTGAAGCACCAGCAAATAACAGGTGAAGAGATTGCTGGCGTTTACCCGGTCAGCTCGGCCTTTGCAGGATTGATTAGCGGAACGAATGCAGATGCTTTTGGCGGGATGTACGAAGCCTCGTGGTGGATACATATCCTGCTCATATTCTTTTTTGCAAACATGTTGCCTTATTCGAAGCATTTCCATGTGTTCATGTCGGTTCCCAACGTATTCCTTTCAAGGCTTGACCCGCTCGGGAAACTTCCGAACATGGATAGCATTACCAGGGAGGTGAAGCTGATGCTCGATCCGAACGCTGCATTTTCTGCCGCTCTGGCCGAGGGACCTGTCGAACGTTTCGGCGTGAAGGATGCCCAGGATGCTTCATGGAAGAATTACTTCGACTCACTATCCTGCACGCAATGCGGAAGGTGTACATCGGTGTGCCCGGCGAACATCACCGGTAAAAAGCTTTCTCCAAGAAAGATAATGATGGACCTTCGTGCCAGGATGAAGGAGAAGGGTCCCCTGATGGTAAAAAACGGAAGGGATTTCAACGACAGCAAATCGCTTGTAAGAAATTATATTACTGAAGAGGAGCTTTGGGCCTGCACTACCTGCAATGCCTGTGCTAAAGAGTGTCCAATCAACATCAATCATCCGACCCTGATAGTCGACATGAGGAGATATCTTGTTATGGAAGAGGCTTCAGCTCCCGGCGAACTTAAGGCAGTATTCAACAATATCGAGAATAATGGTGCGCCATGGCAATTCTCGGCAGAGGACAGGCTGAACTGGGCGAAGGACCTGGAGCTGAAAATAAGGTAATCGGTTATTGGTATTCGGTAATCGGTAGAAATCGGTAAATAGAATGGAGAAAATGGAAATCCGCAAGATTGAAATACCTGTAATGGCCGATCTTTTCGCAAGAGGGGAGAAGCCTGAATATCTTTTCTGGGTAGGCTGCGCAGGTGCTTTCGATGACCGGTACAAGAAGGTTGTAAGGGCATTTGCAAAGATCCTCACGCATCTCAATGTCAGTTACGCATGTTTGGGCAAGGAGGAAACATGCACAGGCGATCCAGCGCGCCGTGCCGGGAATGAGATGCTATACCAGATGCAGGCTCTGCAGGTTATCGAAACGCTGAAGATGTACGAAGTGAAAAAGATAATCACAATATGCCCGCATTGCTTCAATGTCTTTAAAAATGAATACCCCGACCTTGGCGGAAACTACGAAGTGATAAACTACATCCAGTTCCTGAATTCCCAGATTGAAGCCGGGAGGCTGAAGATCGATCAGGCTTCATTGAAGAATGTGAAAATCACTTATCACGATCCTTGTTACCTCGGAAGGGCGAATGATGTTTATGATGAGCCCAGGGCAGTTCTTTCAAAGCTCACCGGCAATGTGGTGGAGATGCACAGGAACAGGAGCTTTGCACTATGCTGCGGAGCAGGCGGAGCCCAGATGTTCAAGGAAGCTGAAAAAGGCAATAAGGAAATATTTATCGAGAGGACCGAGGATGCACTGCAGACAGGCGCGTCGGTAATCGCAACTGCATGTCCGTTCTGCATGGTGATGATGACAGACGGACTCAAGTACAAGAACAAAGAGGAAGAAATCAAAAACTACGATATTGCTGAACTAATTACACAATCAATTGACTTATAGAATAATCCTTAATAATTAACCGGTAAGATGGAAAACAACAAACTTTTGAAAAGCGGTGAATTCCTTGTAAGGGAAGTTGATGCACAGGATGTATTTATTCCCGAGGAGTTCAACGAGGAACAGAAAATGATTGCCCAGACCTGCAGTGATTTTCTCAATGCTGAGGTGTATCCCAACCTGGAAAAAGTTGAAAAGAGCGACAGGGAACTCATGAAGAGCATCCTGAAGAAATCTGGTGAGCTGGGTATGATGGGCGTATCGATCCCGGAGGAACTGGGTGGTTTCGGACAGTCGTTCACGACACAGATGCTGGTTGCCGAAACAACAGGTGCAGGATATTCTTTTTCAGTTGCTTACATGGCACATTGCGGTATAGGTACCCTTCCTATAATGTATTATGGCAACAAAGAGCAGAGAGAAAAATATGTGACAAAACTTGCAACCGGCGAATACCTGGGTGCATACTGTCTTACCGAACCAGGAGCAGGCAGTGACGCCAATTCAGGCAAGACCAACGCAAAGCTCAGCGATGACGGCAAGCATTATATACTTAACGGACAGAAGATGTGGATCACAAATGCCGGATTTGCAGATGTGTTCACTGTATTCGCGAAAATCGACAACGACAGGGTTCTCAGCGCATTCATCGTTGAAAGCAATTGGCCGGGCGTTGTTGTTGGCCCCGATGAGCACAAAATGGGTATCAAAGGCTCTTCCACCGCTCAGATCTATTTCAATGACGTGAAGGTACCTGTTGAAAACCTCCTCGGCAAGAGGGGTGAAGGTTTCAGGATTGCCCTCAGCATTCTTCACATGGGCAGGCTCAAGCTTGGCGCTAACGTTCTTGGTGCAGCCAAGAAAGCCATTACCGACTCTGTGAAATATGCAAACGAAAGGAAGCAGTTCGGAGTTCTCATTTCGACCTTCGGTGCACTCAAGCACAAAATGGCACAGCAGGTAATCAGGCAGTTTGCCTCAGAGTCAGCTGTTTACAGGGTAAGTCACGACATCGACACACTTCTGCATAAAATGATCGAAGACTGCGGCGATTACGGTCGCGGAGCCATCGAAGCAATCAGCCATTATGCTGTTGAAGCTGCAATTCTGAAAGTTATTGGTTCGGAGATGCTCGACTTCGTTGCCGATGAAGCAGTTCAGATCCATGGCGGGATGGGATATTCGGCAGAGATGATGGTCGAAAGAGGATACCGCGATTCAAGGATCAACAGGATCTTTGAAGGAACCAACGAGATCAACAGGCTTCTCGTGGTAGATACAGCAATGAAGCGTGCAATGAAGGGCGAATTCGATCTTTATGGTGAAGCTGAAAA
>JBLNAO010000100.1:0-13293 GCA_050259395.1 Chloroflexota bacterium | reverse complement strand
AATAAAAAAGGCTGTACCCGCGTACAGCCTTTTTTATCTTTGTGATCGTAAAACTATGCAGGATGAATAGCCTCTGTTGGGCATACATCAGCGCATGCTCCGCAATCTGTGCAAATATCAGGGTTTATCTTATAGATATCACCTTCTGAAATTGCCTCAACGGGACATTCATCGATACATGTTCCGCAAGCGGTACAATCATCACTAATTTTGTAAGCCATTTCTATGAATTTTTTGGTTGGTGTATAAAATTAATGCACAAAAATACCTTTATTTTTTAAAAAGAAAAGGAAAAAGATAAATATATGAGCAAATCGTGATTTAGCTGGTATGCAGGAAATTATACAACAACCACGTCATGTTTGACACGCCGGTTTCCATTCCATCCTCATCAATATCGAAATCAGGAGTGTGAAGCATCTTCATTTTTGTTCCCTTCTTCTTTATCCCAACCCTGTAATAAAGGGAAGGTGCAACGGAAGAATAAAAAGAAAAATCATCGGAGCTCATCCGGATATCGTATGTTTCGATGTTTTCGCGTCCGAGAAGCTCACTGCTGAGCTCAATAGCCCTGTTTGTCAGCTTATCATTGTTGATAAGTACAGGGTATCCTTCCGATATGTTCACATCCACCTTCACGCCGAATTCCTTGGCTGTAAGGTCAGCGACCAGTCTCACAAGATCGAGTGCCTCCGCCCTCCATCGTTCATCGAAGGTCCTGAAGGTTCCGGCAATCTCAACCTTTTCGGGAATGACATTTGTTGCGCCTTCACCAATGATCCTACCTATTCCCAGGACTGTGGGGATCTTCCTTGAAGATTGCCTTTCAGCCATTGTGTTCTTAAGCCTTACAACAAGGCTTGAAGCAATATATATCTGGTCGGTTGTAAGCGCCGGCAATGCTGCGTGTCCACCCTTTCCTTCCACAGTCAGGTATATCTCATCACAGGAAGCCATGTATCTTCCAGGTTTGTAGCCAACCTTGCCGGTTTCAAGCTCAGGCAGCACATGCTGGGCTATAAACATATCCGGTTTAGGGTTTTTGAAAGCACCTGATTCAATCATCAGGCGAGCTCCTCCGGGGTTTTTCTCTTCCCCGGGCTGAAAGACAAACAGGACTGTGCCGCCGAAATCATTCCCGATCTTTTTAAGAAGGAGTGCCGTTCCCATCATCATGGCCATGTGTGCATCGTGTCCGCATGCATGCATCTTCCCCGGGTTGAGGCTTGAAAAATCATTTTCAGCTCTTTCCGAAACCGGCAGGCAATCCATTTCAGCCCTGGCGGCTATTATTTTGTTACCCTTGCCTTTTCCTTTGATTGAAGCTATTATACCCGTTCCAGCAATGTTATCGCGGAATTCTATGTTGTTTTTCCTGAGCCATTCTTTAATGAAGGCGGAAGTTTCAAATTCCTTATATGATAATTCCGGGTGCTTGTGAAAATGTCTTCTCAGTGAGATAACCTCGTTTTTTAGTGCGGCTGATTCCCTCAGGATTGTTTCCTTTATTACAGTCATTACAAAAAAATAATTTAAAAATCCAGACTGAAGGAAAGATAGAAAATTCTTGGGAGAATATAATAATTTTCAATACCCCATGCCCAGTCTGCCCTTATAAAATAACCCATCAGCTGTGCCCGCACCCCGGCGCCCATGCCTGCTACAATCGGATCAGTGTTGGAATCGAGGGTCACTGTAACAGGACCATTCTGTATAACTTTAGTGTCATACCCGTTTTTACCAGACCACGGATCTTTCCCCGACCAGGCTGTTCCAATGTCGCCAAAGCCAACAATCTGGAGGCTGTTGAGAAAGTTGGAACGCAGAGGATGACCTGCGAAATAACGTATGAACGGCCAGCGGAGCTCGCTGTTGATAAGGGCGAAGCTCTCACCGTTCCTTATATTTTGTGTAAAGCCTCTCATGTTCGTTGCAAGAGCCTGGAAACCGTAGTTCACACCCGGCGTAACAGAAACTGATTTATTGAACATGTCGTACTTGTTGAACAGGTACCCCATCCAGTTATCGACACCACCCAGGTAATAGATCAGCTTTGTCGGACCGAACGATGTGCTTGCCGCAAACCTGTTAGCCCAGATGAGCTCCCTGTGAATTTTGGTGTAATGGCGGTAGTCCACACCCAGCACAAACATGTCTGATTTTCTCCTGGTGATCTCCCTGTAATACTCCCCCCAGATCTTGAACCTGGTTCCATAATAAATATTGACAGCTCTCTTTCTTGTGTTGTCATAGATCACTTCACCCTTGAAGCTTCCCCAGTGTTGTGTAAAATCATCGTGTGCAAGAGAAGCTATGTCGGTAGAGAGATAGATGTATTTGTCGTTACGGTACGATACAGTCCCTTTCAGTGCCAAAACAGGTGTGATTGGCCTTGAATAGGACAGGTAAACATTATGTGTGAATGCTTTAAGAAGTGTGTCCTGATCCTGGGCAAAGTATGCCTGCCTGTGGAAGATCAGCTGCTTGTCAAACTTGCCTTTCAGGTTCTCGACGCTGAGCAGGTATTCATTGCTGTCGAAGTTACCTGCAAACCTGAAACCTCCTGTTATCCGGTAATTCTCGAAAAGGTCGATCGTGCCGAAACGGGTCAGAAGGTTGACGCCCGGATTGAAATACCCGCCGCCACCGCTGTAAACCTGGTACGAGTTGTTCAGGAATGTGAAGTCAATCTGGTTGACAATATAATTGTTGTAAAATGATGTCTCATAGATCCTTATCAAAGGCAGTTTCATAACACCGGTGTCGAGATCGATGTTCATGTAATCTTTCCTCCAGAGCTGGTTGTAATAATTCTGCTTTTCCTTTTCGAAAATATAATGGCTGATATCAATGGGTTCGTCCTTTATGTAATATTCATATAAGGGTTTCTTGAGTGTATCCCTCATCTTCTTTTCTTCTAGGATAAGCCATTGCCTCAGCTGTTCGATACTGTCGGCTTTATGCAGGATAAGGTTCTTTTCTTCCCTGAACACTGTGTTTTTAAGCTCGGCCAAATCGATTTTATCTCCTGAAACTGCACCCTTTCTCAGGTTATACTTCCTGTCCCTGAAAATGACTTCACTGTAGGTGTCTGACCCGTTTGAAACAGATTGATTGATTATATTCCTGTCATAATTCGTGAGTGGCTGGGATTCAATAAAATACCTGTAGTGTGTCGCTGTGTCGATATAGCTGATGGTGCTGTCGAACGTGGCTGTATACCGGTTATAGATGCCATTCTGGTCGCCTTTGTAGGCAAAGGTGTTCCTGGTTATCCCTTCAGCTTCGAACCTGTTGGTGTATTTTCCTTCAGCAAGCCTCATAAGCACCCTGTTGTTCCTGGCGATGTCGTAGGTGAAGAGATCGAAGACTTCACCTGCTTTTTCAAACGGATCGGCTGTGTTCCTGATCGTATCCGACAGCCTGTTTGATGAAAATATTATCTGGTCGGTTGTGCCCTGTAGGAATGATGGATAAAGGTCATCGGGGATATCGTTGGTTATCTGCTCGTTTGTGCCTGAGGCAATTGTGTGAAGATAAATGTCGGTTGTTCCGTTCTTAACAGCTGAAAATACCAGCCTGTTACCCTCAGGTGAGTAAGCAAAATCAAGCACTTTGTCAAAATAAAGAAGGTTCCTCTTCTCTGTGGATTTATCGTCGGTCCTGTAAAAATACATCACCAGGGCTGCTTTTTGATCATTTATATATGTCAGTATTTTGCCTGAAGGGTGCCAAGCAAGTACAGGATACGTATCATCCGTTACCTGTTCAAACTTCGGCTCTTTTTTGAATATAGCCCTCTTTTTCCCGGTGGCCTGGTTGTATACCCAGATCTTTTTCCTTCCCCAGTCGTTTGTTACATAAGCTATGTAATCTCCGCCCGGGCTCACTTTCACCTGCTGGAACAACTGCTCCTTTTTCGATTTCCTCAGAACCTCATTATCATCGTTCGGCTTTTTCTCGTCGCCTGCATATTCTTCCTTATAAAAGGCTTCCCATTCCTTCAGGAGTTCCTTAAGATCTTTCCCCAGAACATAAAGAAAGCCATCCTTGACGTTCTTGTAGATCTTCGTGAGGTAGATTATATTTGGGATAATGGGGTCTCCGTACTTCTTCCCGATGAATCTCCAGAAAGATTGCCCGGCATCTATTGCATCGTCATATTCCAGGTGGTTTATGTTCTTGTATTTTCCCGAACCGAAACCATCCTTTACCCTGTTCTCGGCTTCATAGTCCCAGCCATAAGCAACATAATGATTCAATCCCTTTATGAACCAGTCGGGCATGTAAATTACTGATGAACTCGATACCCTGTCCTTGACATCGGCATCATACAGCATCTCGTTGATGATGACATCCGTGATGGCCGATGAGATCTGTTTTTCAAACGCGATGTGGTCGCCTTCATAATACAGCATCACCTTGTTTTTGATGATCCTGCTGTACCCGCCCGTGTTATATGTTTCATCGTCGAAGGTTACAAGGCCGATGTTTGATTGCCTGAATTCGGTATTCTTGTTATAGATTATGAAGATCAATCGTTTTTCGAGGGTGTAGTCGAAATAATCTTCAATTTCGGCTAGCCGCTTCATTGCATAATTGGCTGTGAACTGGGCAAGGTCGCGGCCGAATTCATTGAAATAGCAGTCGAAATCGTCGAACCGGTAAAATGACCAGTAATAATTATAATACTGAACCTTGTTTTTCCCGAATGTCATCTGGTGACCGTTATAAAACTGGGCCCCTGCATTTGCCGATAAAAAGCAGGTAAAAATGATGATCAGGAATCTTTTTATTGTATTCATCCTGCCGGTCACGAATATTGTATGATGAGGGCGTAACAAATTCTGTTCCATTGATGCAAACATTATACAAACTTAGTTATAATCTGCTTCAAAGTGTTTCAAAGTTTATTATTTTTGCACTTTGATACTACAGGTTAACCGGACGTGTTCCATGCAACCAAACTGAACATGGTACAGTTATTGTTAATAATCAGGTATCTGTTTTTGTAATATGTCAGATGGTCAACAATTAAACAACAAATCGGGTTCATTCATTCAATAACTTAATTTTCGGTCATAATGAAAAAGACATCATTTCTTCTGATCCTGTTGGTTTCCGTTCTCACAGTTAACGCGCAGATGGCTGTCACCACTATGAAACTGGCTGAGACGCAACATGATTTCGGAACCTTTAAAGAAGAAGCAGGGAGACAAACATATGAGTTTGCAGTGACGAATACAGGCAACCAGCCCCTGGTGATCCAGAATATTGTTGCTTCCTGCGGCTGCACTACCCCCGAATGGACAAAGGGTCCGATAGCACCCGGAGCAAAAGGAAAAATCACCGCAATCTATGATCCCAAAGACAGGCCGGGAGCATTCAATAAAACACTCTCAGTTTATACCAATACCAAGCCGGAAGTCACCGTTTTGACAATCAAAGGTGAGGTGACACCAAGGGAAAAGACTGTAGAAGAGCTGTTTACATTTCCTGTTGGAGGGGTAAGGTTCGAAAACATACAGCTTGCCTTCACGAATGTCAAGAAAAACGAAAAGAAAATCCGCGTGATGCAGGTTGTCAATACATCCAATGAACCTGTCAAGATTGAATTTGAAAATGTTCCTGCTCATCTCTCGATGAAGGTAACACCTGAAACGCTTAAACCTGGTCAGAAAGGTCTTGTTGAGGGCACATACGATGCTTCAAAGAACCCCGGCTGGGGAACTACCAGCGACATGGTAAGGATAAAGCTGAACGGGGTTCCCCAGAATAACCAGTATTATTATGTTTCAGCAAACCTCGTTGAGGATTTCTCGAAACTCTCTAAGGAAGAACTGGCCAATGCACCTGTTTTCAAGCTCGATGCAACCACGGTCGATCTTGGCAAAATCAAAGGGAGCACCCAGAATGAAGTCGAATTCAAATTCACCAACACAGGTAAAAGCGATCTTTTCATAAGACATGTAAGGGCAACCTGCGGGTGTACTGCTGTGCAGCAGGGCCAGCAGGGCGTCGGCATTAAACCAGGCGAGACAAGCTCCATTAAGGCAACATTCAATTCAGGCGGTTACTCGGGCAAAGTGACAAAGACTATTTATGTTTATGCCAACGATCCGCTTAAATCAGAAGTTGTTCTCATGCTTACAGCAGATGTCGAACAACCAACAGCAACGAAACAGTGAATTTCAGAAAATATTAATTTCTCCGGAGGAGGGTGTATGGTAATAGCCTTGCACCCTTTTCTTTTTATGTACCCGAATGGAAGAGAGCAAAGAAAAAGAAAAAACATTACGAGTTCACTCAGGCATTGCACAGCCCCCTGTCATTAATCCTCAACTGGCAATGAAAGCCAGGAAGAAGAGGCATGAGTACAGTGTGGAAGAATATGTTACAGGAATCAGGTCAGGTAACAGAACAATACTGAGCCAGGCTATTACACTTGTCGAGAGTTCTTTGCAGGATCATTACGGAAAAGCCCAGGAGATAATTGAACGGTGTCTGCCATATACGGGCAATTCACTGAGAATAGGCATAACCGGGGTTCCCGGAGCAGGGAAGAGCACCTTCATTGAAACATTCGGACTTCACGTTACCTCGCTGGGAAGAAAGATTGCCGTGCTGGCTATCGATCCGAGCAGTGAACAGACAGGTGGAAGCATCCTGGGCGACAAGACAAGGATGGAACAGCTAAGCAGCCATCAATCGGCATTTATCAGGCCGTCGCCGGCTTCAGGATCCCTAGGTGGCGTTGCAAGAAAGACCAGGGAGTCGATAATACTTTGCGAGGCTGCAGGATACGATACAATCCTTGTCGAGACGGTGGGAGTGGGCCAGTCCGAAACGGAGGTGCATTCAATGGTGGATTTCTTCCTTCTGCTGATGCTTGCAGGAGCAGGCGATGAAATCCAGGGAATAAAAAGAGGAATAATGGAAATGGCCGACATGATCGCCATCACCAAAGCCGACGGCCAGAATGTACTCAATGCTGAAGGGGCAAAAGTGCTGTATCAGAACGCACTGCACCTGTTTCCGCCTCCGCCCTCAGGCTGGAGGCCCCGCGTTGTAACCTGCTCTGCAAAAAAGAATTCCGGGATAACCGAATTATGGGACATCATCCTCGAGTATTCGGATTACACCAGAGGAACGGGTTATTTCGAGGAGCTCCGCAGGCAGCAGGCCGTAATCAGGATGGATAACACAATCAGGGAATTTCTTCATAATTCATTTTATAACGACATCGTTGTAAAAGCTGCCAGGAAAGAGGTTGAAAAACAACTTTCGGAAGGAACCATAACATCCTATAAGGCAGCATATCATCTTATTGACAAATACTTTAAAAAGGCAGCAGGATAATCATATTTTCCTATATTTGCTGAAATGAACTTCAAGAGAAAATAAACAGATAAATATGAAAAAATTCATTTACCTCTCTATTGTAACAATTATTGCATGGTCATGCTCCTCCGAACCTCATTATGTAGTTAAGGGAAAGATCGAAGGTTCTGACAGCATTACATTTTATCTTCAGAAGAGGGAAGCCGGACAGACAGTCACCCTCGATTCAGCTGTTTCAAAGAAAGGTTCCTTCACAATGAAAGGCGGGGCTGTGAAATATCCTGAGCTTGTTCAGCTTGTGGCCGGCGATACGCGCAAGAGGACTTCATTTTACCTTGAGAATTCGGAAATAACTGTCGAAGGCACGCTCGATTCGCTATACAATGCCAAAATCAACGGCTCAAAGACACAGGATGAGTATCGTTCTTTCGTGGATTCGAACAAACCGCTGAGCGACGCTTATGCCAAGCTTTATTCAGACTATCAGACTGCCAGCCAGTCGGGCGATGCAGCCAAAGTGGCTGAAATAGAGAAGAAGGCAGACGAGCTTCAGAAGCAGATGCTCGACAATCAGAAAAACTTCGTAATAAATAATCCTTCATCATACGTAAGCCCGTCGCTTCTGGCAAGCCTGGCATACGACATGGAACCAACAGAGATAGAATCCATCATCAGTAAGTTCGACACAACCATTGCAAATCTTCCGCAGATAAAGGATCTGAAGCAGAGAGTTGAAATGATGAAAGCTGTATCGGTCGGACAGAAAGCGCCCGATTTCACGTTGAACGATGTTGACGGCAAGCCTGTATCGCTATCTTCGAAGATCGGCCCGAAGCTCCTTCTGGTTGATTTCTGGGCTGCATGGTGCGGTCCCTGCAGGCAGGAGAATCCTAATGTCGTAAAGGTTTATAATGAATTCAAGAAGAAAGGTTTCGATATATTCGGCGTTTCTCTCGATCAGAACCGGGAGGATTGGGTGAAGGCGATAGCTGACGATAAGCTGGCATGGACGCACGTCTCCGACCTTCAGTACTGGAACAATGCTGCTGCGAAGCTGTATGCAGTTCAGGCAATCCCTGCCAACTTCCTGCTCGATGAAACGGGTACGATCATCGGCAAAGACCTCAGGGGAGAAGATCTTTATAATAAGGTTGCAGAGGTTTTAGGGAAATAGTTAAAAACTTACACAAAGCCACACAGAGAAATCACAGAGTTGCACAGAGGTAAAATCAATATCTATGTGGAACTCCGTGTATCTCGTTGCCCTCTGTAACTTTTATTCTGATTTGGGCTGATTAAGCTCTTCCAGGATAAATCCCATTCCACGTACCGTGCGGATATCGATGTTCCTGTCTTCCGAAATGTATTTTCTCAGACGGCTGATGAACACATCCATGCTGCGGCCAAGAAAATAATCGTCTTCGCCCCAGATCTCTGTAAGGATGTCCTCCCTGGCAAGAACCTTGTTCTTATTTATTATGAAATACCTGAGAAGCTGTGCCTCCTTGAGGGTGAGCTTTTCTTTGGTATTCACGCTGATGAGCTCAAGGGCATTATACCTTAGAACAGTATCGGAGATTTTAAATTCGTCGTTTGATGAGGAATAAGCCCTTTTGAGGATATTGTTGATCCTGAGTATGAGGACTTCCGGGTCGAAAGGCTTGGTGATATAATCATCCGCTCCGATCTTCAGACCACGGACAATATCCTCCTTCAGGCTTTTGGCCGTGAGGAATATGAGAGGAATGTCCTGCTGGGCCCCTTTCACCTTTTCGGCAAGAGTGAAACCATCCATTTCCGGCATCATTACATCAAAAACGCAGATGTCGAACTTATCCTTCTGAAACAGCTCCCAGGCTTCCTTTCCGTCTCTTCCCAGAGTTACATCATAACCGCTGATAGATATATACTGGCTAAGAATATTGCCAAAATCCCTGTCATCTTCAGCTAATAAAACTTTCATGATCTTTCAACGTTTAAGTAACACAATATAAAGATAGACATTCTTTTTTTCATTCTTCATTACTTCTGTCATTCGGATACTGTAACCGGCGATAAGCCCGATCTCCCGTTTTCATTCAGGGCTTCTATCCGGAAATAGTACGGCGACCTGTTGTCGAGCGACCTGAGCCAGTATTCATTCCTGCCGTAGACCATCACGCAGTTATACAGCTTATCGGGTGAAGTGCCCATGTAGATATTGTATGCATAAGCATCGTCAGGAGGTTTCCATTTCAGCCATGCGCTTCTTTTGTCCTTCTCAGTCCTCAATACAATAAAGCCTGTGACTTCCTTAGGTTCCGGCCCCATCCCCGAACCGAATACACGAAACCCGCTGATGGCAAATTTCCCTGTTGGAACATGAATGTTTTCAAGCTTAAGATACCTTGCCTGAACAGGTTTTTCAAGCTCGATATACTCGTGAGGAACATCAGTGTTGTTCCTGCTCTTGTCGACCAGGATACTCCATTTCTTACCGTCTGTGGATTGCAGAAGCCTGTACCTGTGATAAATACCCTGCTGCTTGCCCATGAGTTGAGCATCCTGATCGGCATAGTTAATCTGTATCGCCCTTACAGTTGATACTTCGCCCAGGTCAGTCGAGATCCATTCGCCTTCATCGCCCGATTTTGCCGACCAGTATGTTTTTATATCCTCGTCAACTGCATAGCCTGCTGGACAGGCCGGCAGCGAAGATGAAACCGATACCGGCTTGTCGTAGTTGAGCAGCATCCAGCCTGTGAAGCGGCTTCTGAGATGATCTGCCTGGGAATCAGGCAGATAATGCGGATAATCCCCGAATGCAGTGTTGCAGTACATTTTTCCGTCGCTGTCAAAGCCGGCCGGCCATAGTCCGAGCCTTCTTTCAAAATTATTCTTGACAGAGATCACCACAGTGCTCACATGCCAGTAGTTGTTCCATTTGTCCTGGAAAGTTGCACCATGACCGGCTCCGCGTGCAAAGCCGCCCGGTTTCCAGGAGAATGGCATCGATTCGTGAACAAACGGTCCCAACGGATTATCTGAAACTGCGACCCCATCGGCATAACCGCTGAATTCCGTTCCCGGTGCACCATACTGAAGGTAATATTTACTCTTGTGTTTCGTCATCCAGGCTCCTTCCATGAAAGGATCGAGGAATGTGTTATCGAGGTACTCTCCGAAACGCTGCCATCCATAGCGTTCATCATCGAGAAGCAGCACTTCTTTTCTTGTCCCGTAGGGTTCGAAATTTTTCCTGTTGATTCTTATCCCGTAAAGAGGAAAGGCATTGCTGCTTCCATTGTACATGTATAGTTTCCCGTCATCATCCACGAAAAATGCAGGATCCCAGCCTCCGATGGCGAACGAATCCACAACCTCTTTCCAGGTATCGTGTTTCGGATCGGTGCTCATCCATATTGGGAAGTTGGTTGAATAGGTAGATCCGAAAACCAGCATGGTGTCGCCCTGGACCCAAACTGCCGGGGCGCAAAGCTCATCATAGACTTTATGGTAAGGTTTAAGGAACCGGCGGGGAATAAATGTCCAGTTACTTAGATCGGGACTCCACCAGTAACCCCACTGGTTTGTCGAGAAAAGGTAATAATCACCTTTATATGTTACAATAACCGGGTCGGCAGTAGCCCTGTGCTTGCCAAAAGTCGTGAAATCCGGAATCGGGCAATACCCGTAATCGAGGTTCATGGGATTGCAATAGGTCTTTTGCCCTTCGGAGATTCCGCAGACCAGGATTGTATATACCAGTATGAACATCAATCTTTTTATCATAACCTTTATTTTTGCTTATGATTCACCCGGAATAACCACTGTAAAGGTGCTGCCCTTTCCCGGTCTGCTCGTCACTGAAACATCGCCTCCGTGTGCCTCGGCAATTTTCCTCACATAATACAATCCAAGTCCAAGGCCTTTGAATTTATGGATATTTCCAGTTGTTGCCCTGTAGAATTTATCGAATATGTGTTTCTGATCGAGCTTGCTGATGCCTATTCCGTTATCAGAAACCCTGATGCAGATATTGTTGTTTTCACGGAAACCTTCGATCTCAATCTCAGGTTCCTTGTCTGAGTACTTCACTGCATTCGAAAGCAGGTTGTTCAACAGGGTGGTGAAGTAAACCACATCGACATCGGCGGTTACACCCGTCAGATTGTATTTCTCAATGATCTTTGCGCTGCTTCCGCCACCGGATTTGAAGCTGGAAACAACATCTTTCATGATGTCCTCGATATCAACCTTTTTTTTGTCGAGCTGGAACTGCGTCCTCTCCCACATGCTGATCTCGAGAATCATATTAATGAGCTGGTTAAGGTGGACGCTCTGCTTTCCGATCATTTTTGCCGTTTCAAGTATCTTTTGATCATTCTGGCGAATCTGCGGCATTTCCAGGGTTCTTCCTGCGACAGTGATAGTTGAGAGAGGCGTTTTCAGCTCGTGTGTCATGTTGTTAATGAAATCCGTCTTGAGGTTTGAAAGCCTTCGTTCCTCCACAAGGTTCCTGTATGTAATCATGAACATGATGCCGACAAGGAGAATGCTCAGGGTGCTCAGCCCAAGGGTTGCTGAGGTCTCCCTTAATATTATTTTCTGCTTATCGGAGAAGTCTATAATATAGTCGTAGAACATCCTGTAATGGTTTCCGACAAGGCCGTACCTCCCGACAAGTATCTCCGACCCCGATTTGGATATCCTTGGTGCACCAGGCATACGTTCGGGACGACTCAATGAGCCTGCTCTGGGCCTGAATCTGTCATTTCTGTAAATGACTATTGTGTCATCGTTGATCAGTTCAAGATTATTGATTATGATGGTATGCTTAAAATTCGTGTCAAATCCGCGCATCCCAAAATATGTTGCAAGCATGCCGGAAAGCACCTGTTCACGCTGCAGGACCGCATTATAATATTCCAGGATGCCTTTCTTACGCTGTTCCAGCTCCTGCTCGTCCTTTATTTCGAAGAGCTGTTTGATTATCCTGTCCGTGGTATCATTCAGAAGGTCCCTTACAAGACCGAAGCCATTATCTGTCTGCGTCCACCGGATGTAACCTGCACCTTCCTGTGAGAGCTGCGTATACCTGAGGGTGAACATCTCATTCTTCTCTTTCCAGACGCCTATTATTATATACACCTGAACCGATATCAATATCATTATCGAGGCTATCCCAAGAAGAAGTACGGTATTCTTTTTTTTCATTATCAGTGTATTTCTTCTCAAATTTATTCATTTTGACGTAACAAACTTCTCCGATGCACAAACATTAACCCTGCATTAACCGTGTGTTAACATTAAAACAGTCTGACCAGGGTTATCTTTACATCAACGAACTAAAATAAAGGCAGCGATGAAAAGGATCAGGTTATTTTTAATAGGAGTTTTGCTGGTTGCAGGATCAATCAGCGGAACAATTTTCGCCCAGGAGGGCTCAGACAAGCAGGCGGATAAACAGCGGGAGGAAGAGCTTCTTAAGGCCATACAGGAGCAGAAAAAGGCAATGTCGGATCAGAGGCACGTGCAGGATGAGGCTAGAAGGGCGTTGGAAGAAAACATGAGAGAGCTGGAAAAGCTCGGCGATTACAACTTCAACTATGACGTTAGTACTGACGAAATCGGGAATAACGTGAGAGTGATCCGGAGAAACAGGTCTTTTGCCCCTGACAATTTTGTTGTTCCGCCAATGCCTCCTGATGCACCAAAGGTATTCATCGGCGATCATTTATTCTTCGGCGATACTGAGCACACATCATGGGACTTTACCAAATCAGTCAAAGAGGGCAGCTTTAAAAAGGAATATTCATTTGACGTGGAGAAATCCGTTAAAACGGTAACGATGGCAATAAGCGGTGACTGTAATGCCGGGGAAATACGGATCAAAGTGTTGACCCCGCAGGGGAAAACTTACTCAGATGTTGTAATCGATGAATTCGGGAATATCAATGTAAGAAAATCTTT
>JBLNAO010000099.1:0-13546 GCA_050259395.1 Chloroflexota bacterium | reverse complement strand
GCACCCTGGGCTCTGCCAAGCTTCAGCATCGACTGCACATTCTTCCCGTAGAATGGTGCTTCTATGGCAAGTTCGTCAGGGTGATATTCATCTATTATCCCGGTCGTCCTTTCGAAAATATGCTTCAGCTTCAGGTAGTGATCCGAAAGCTTTGACAGATCCATGGCGCCCAATGTCACAAGTTCGGGATTAATCCCGGAACACTTAATGACAGCGTAACCGGTTATTGTGGTTCCGGGGTCAATTCCAAGTATAATCCGCTCTTTATCTTTGCTTTTCAAGGAGGTTTGCCGGTTTCAATGATCAGTTAAATATAACCTTTTTTTGTGATGAGAGCAGACTGGGTAAAAACTAAAACAGAGGAAAACAGAGAGGAGCCACAGAGGAACACAGATAAAATAGCTCTGTGCATCTCTGTGCCTTCTCTGTGCACCTCTTTGTAAGATTTTATAAAAAAAAGTCCTTCGTCATGAAGGACCTTTTCTCTAGTTATTGACTTCAGGCCTTACGAATGCATTGTTCATCCAGTCAGGTTTCTCTGAATAGTTCGGACCATTTTTGAAGATTGAAAAACTCTTCGCTGAAAAGGCCCCGCTTTCAAGATAACGGATAGCCTCCTTCAAATTAGCTTCCTTCCTGTCGGAAAAATCATGCGTGATATCATCACCAACAAGCTTATTTGGAAGTATACCCTTGAAGTATTCGCCCTGACCTGCAGAGTTGACTGTCTTGAAGGTCACAGGCCAGAAGAAATATTTTTTACCTACTGCCCACCCGTTCATGCCGGTCGGTTTACCGTGGGTCGTATCACCAACACTTACAACGGTAAGATGCGGGCTGAGTCCGTTCATTACGGCTTCGCTTGCAGAGGCAGTTCCTCTTGTAGTGATTACAACAAGCCTTTTAAGACCAAGTGAATAATTTGTATTCTTGAAAGGATAATCGGTGTTTTGTTCGGGATGCTTATTGTTATACTGGAACTTTGCAAATGTAGTTCCGGCAAGAGTGTTGCCGCCGATATAACTTGCAAGTGTCTGGGCTATATCGAGATATCCACCTCCATTGTACCGCAAATCGAGTATGAGGTCCTTAACATTGTTCTGTTTGAAGAACGCGAATGCGGTCTCCAGTTCAGCCCTCGAAGGATCGATAAATTGTTCGAACACCAGGTGACCTGTAACTCCATTTTTCAGCTGCAGCGTATCGTAGGCAAGGACAGTGTTAACTGTGAAGCTTTGTTTTGTTGATGAAATACTTACATCAGAACCATCGGGTTTGGTGAAAACAAAGTTGTTCGTCACCCCGGCCGTGGACGGTCCAAGTGCATTATTGTAGGCGGTGCCGTCGCCGGCTTTCATTACGGCGGCAATATCCACATCATTGATGGACTTGATAATCCAGCCTCGTCTGACACCTTGTGAATAAAGGGGGGATTTGTTGTATATCATTGCAATCCTGGCCTTTCCACCGGCATCGAGTCCGATCCTTATTCCATGTCCAACGAACGATCCTTGCATTTCCTTGAGAAACTCATCATAATCGGCGACAAAACTCCAGCGATCGAGGTCCTTGTAGCGCATGGCTTCCAGCAGTTTGTACGGATCGCTGTAATTCTCTTTGGTTACAGCCGGGATCTTGTCGTACCAGAGGTACCATTCCTTCATTATATAATAAAGACTGTCCCTGGCCATTGCCGGAGTGACGCCGGTTGGGGTGGTATTGTTAGTATTGTTGTTTGTCGGTTCTGGTTGAGGATCTTCCTTCTTGCATGAATAAGCAAGCGAGAGGATTGCTATAAATAGAAATAATAGCTTTTTCATTCTATATTAAGTATTGTAAAAAATTAAGTATTGTAAAAATTATAAATATAAATATAACCGTTTACCATAGCCTTTGTTTACGGTTCTGAATCAATATTCCCACAACGATCAACAATAATCCTGCCACAGTTGTGTAATAAATGTGCTCTCCAAGAATAAAATGCACCAGGAGGAGCGACATGAACGGGGCAAGGTACACGAGGTTGCTCACTTTATCGGTGGAAGTGGCCAGTTGAAGGGCCCTCAGCCAGAAGAGGAAAGTGATTCCCATCTCAAACAGTCCGATATATACCGAGGCAAGAATCCCTTTTACAGTGAAACTTTCAGCAAACCCGCCTGTAACAAGCATAGTTATGATCAGGTAAATTGAGCCGAACAGGAAATTTAGGAAAAGCTTCACCGATTCATCCCTTTTATCCCTGATGTTCAGAATGAAGTAAAATGCCCAGAATACTGAGCTTCCCGTTGCAAGAAGCACCCCTTCCGGATTTGATTGTCCCGGATTAAACAGTTTACCCTGGGATGAAATGATGTAGACCCCTGCAAAGCTTACGAACAGGGCAACAAAGCTTTTTGCTGGAATTTTCTGCTTCAGCAAGGGTACGGAAAGGAACACCAGTATTATCGGCCATATCATATTCAGCGGCTGAGCCACCTGGGCCGGAAGGAGCGAATATGCCCTGAGCAGGATTATGTAGTAAATGAAAGGGTTAATGAGTCCGAGCAGAGCTGAATTGATAAGTTGCCGGGATGTTGATTTTTTTATCAGCGATGCCTTGCCGTCTGCCATCATTGCTAAAAAAAGAATAATGGCTGAGGTAACGGAAGCTATTGTAAGCATCTGAATAATTCCGAGTTCCCCGAGGCTTATCTTGAATGCAGTCGGCACTGTTGCCCAGAAAAGGATGGCAACGAGTGCATAGATATATGACTTTCGTGCGCCCCCCATCACCCCTGAAGGAGGGCTATTTCGTGAATTAACGAGCATCCAGTATATTACTTATATCCAGAATCATACCCTTAGGGGCAGGGGATTTATCCTATCATTTGGAACCCGGTGTACTTAACCAGCGCTTCAGGAATCCTGATCCCCTGGTCTGTCTGGTTATTCTCTAATATAGCGGCTACGATTCTGGGTAAAGCCAGGGCGCTGCCATTAAGTGTATGGACAAGCTTAGTCTGTTTCTCTCCTTTTTCCTTGAACCTGCATTTGAGCCTGTTAGCCTGGAATGACTCGAAGTTTGATACCGAGCTTACCTCGAGCCAGCGCTTCTGTGCTGCCGACCACACTTCAAAATCATACGTGAGGGCGGAGGTGAATGACATGTCGCCGCCACATAGTCTCAGTATCCGGTAGGGCAGTTCGAGCTTTTGAACAAGGCTCTCGACATGACCGACCATTTCTTCAAGCGATTCATACGAATGATCGGGATGGGCAATTCTCACAATCTCGACTTTATCGAATTGATGAAGCCTGTTGAGGCCTCTGACGTGGGCGCCCCAGGAACCTGCTTCTCTCCTGAAACATGGTGTGTAAGCCATGTTTTTTATGGGAAGCTCTTCTGCGCTGAGTATCACGTCGCGGTATATATTGGTCACCGGGACCTCTGCTGTCGGGATCAGGTAGAAATTATCGAGAGTGGCATGGTACATCTGTCCTTCTTTGTCGGGCAGCTGGCCGGTTCCAAAGCCTGAATCCTCATTGACCATTATCGGGGGCATTATCTCGAGGTAACCTGCTTTCTCCCCTTCATCGAGGAAAAAATTGATGAGCGCCCTTTCAAGCTTGGCGCCCTTGCCTGTATAAACCGGAAATCCAGCGCCTGTAAGCTTTATTCCAAGTTCAAAATCGATTATGCCGTATTTCTTTATCAGGTCCCAGTGGGGTTGGGCTTTCTCACCAAGAACGGGTATTTTGCCGCCTTCCCTCACTACAACATTGTCATCGGCACCATGTCCTTCGGGAACTGATTGATGCGGAAGGTTCGGAAGCTTAACGATCTCTTTCCTGAGCTCTTCCTCAACCGGGCCGAGCATCTCGAGCAAGTTTTTAATCTCTTCCTTTATTGAATAGGTTTTCGCCCTGGCCGTTTCGGCTTCCTCCTTCTTCCCCGACTTCATAAGACCTCCGATTTCTTTTGAGAGGAGGTTCATGTCGGCTTCCATCTGGTTTGCCCTTGACTGGATATCGCGTCTGGAAGAATCGAGTGACAGTATTTTTTCTACTGTTTCTGCGGCGTTGAAGTTCTTTACCCTGAGCCTTTCAATTACAAAATCTTTCTTCTCCCTGAGGAGGTTGATTGTGAGCATTTTCTGAGATTATTAGATAAAAAAAAGCAGGCTCGGAGAAGCCTGCCGTAAAATTATTAAAAAACTCGCGATTTTTTTCCTGAAACGGAAAAAGAATCAGAGTATTATTCGCTTGCCGGTTTAACAGAAACGTAGGTTTTGTTGTCTTTCTTCCTGCTGAATTCGACTTCACCATCGGTGAGTGCAAATAGGGTGTGGTCTCTTCCCATACCTACATTGAGGCCGGGATTATGCTTTGTACCTCTCTGACGGACAAGGATATTGCCTGCTTTGGCTGTCTGGCCGCCGAAGAGTTTAACACCAAGCCTCTTACTTTCGGACTCACGACCGTTACGCGAACTACCTGCTCCTTTCTTATGTGCCATGGCTTATTCTTTTTAAAGATTGTGTACTTTGATTATTCTTCTGACGGTTTTTCGTCTGCTTTTTTATGATTCGAAGCTTTCTTTGGGGCCTTCTTTTCACCGGCTTCAGTGGTTGCAGATGCAGCAGCTTCAGCTTTCTTCGTCTTTTTTCCTGAATTTCCGATGCTTACAATTTCCACCTGGGTAAGGTCCTGACGATGACCGTTCTTCACCCTGTAGCCTTTTTTCCTTTTCTTCTTGAAGACAATAACTTTGTCACCGCGTACATGGTCGACCACCTTGCCTTCAACAACAGCGTCCTTTATCAGGGGTTCGCCTATTGTAATTTTCCCGTCATCATCCAGCAGGAGCACCCTGTCGAATTTGAGTTCATTCCCTTCACCGGCATCAAGACGGTGGACAAAGATCTTTTTGCCTTCCTCAACTTTAAATTGCTGACCTGCAATTTCTACGATTGCGTACATTTCAGTTTTATTTACGTTACTCCGTGAGGCGGATATGCCATTCTGCAAATCACTTTTCCAGGGCCCCGTCCGGATTTATCAATTTTGGACTGCAAAGATATAAAAATTAGGTTATTTGCAAACCTAACTGAGAATTAAAAAGAAAAACCCGATATCCTTTTTGCTAAATTCATGAATTCTCCTGCAATTTGATGGTTTCAAACAGGTTGAAAAAATTGTTTGTTGATAAAAAAACAATATGGCTGATCCTGCTGTTACCTCTAATATCTCTATCTTTGTTATAATTTGACCTGATAACTACCCGGGGAAACGTAAAAATTCGTTATGAAGAGAGTGAAGCTTAAGGTGATGGGCATTTCTTATAGTCAGACACAATCAGGTGCTTATGCCTTAATCCTTCTTGAAGAGAATGGCGACCGCCGGATACCCATAATTATCGGTGGCTTTGAAGCACAGGCCATTGTTATTAAGCTTGAAAACCTCGATCCTCCACGGCCTCTCACACACGATTTGTTTAAGAAATTTGCCGATGAGTTCGGCATTTACGTGACTGAAGTCATGATTTATAAGCTCGAAGAAGGCGTTTTCTTCTCCAAGCTCGTGTGCAACAACGGAGAAAAGGAATATTCGATTGACAGCCGCACATCCGATGCGGTTGCTCTCGCCCTCAGATTCGGATGCCCCATATTCATAACGGAGGATATACTTGAAAAAGCAGGAATAACAATCAACCAGGCAGATTCCGACCTCTCGCAGACAGTCGATGAGGACCTCCCCGGGCAGACCGGGAACAAATTCGATACTTATTCCGACGACGAGCTTTTTAAAATCATCGATGAATCCATAAAATCTGAGGATTATGAACGGGCTGCAGCCGTCAGGGATGAGCTGGATAAGAGAAAAAAGAAGAAGAAATAGTCCTGGGTTCCTGGTCTTCTGGTCCCTCAGGAAAATCTGCAGTGTGGCCGAAATACCGGTGGCCGGGCTGCGAGGGTTACACCGGTAAAATTAAGAGACAGGAATGAAGCAGTATCTCGATCTTCTTGATCATGTATTAGCCACAGGAACTGAAAAGACCGACAGGACAGGCACGGGAACAATAAGTGTTTTCGGATACCAGATGAGGTTCAATCTTGAGGAGGGCTTCCCCGTGATGACGACCAAAAAGCTTCACCTTCGTTCGATAATACATGAGCTGCTCTGGTTCATTTCAGGCAATACCAATATCGGGTACCTGCATGAGAATGGAGTAAAAATATGGGATGAATGGGCCGACCCCGAAGGCAACCTCGGGCCTGTTTACGGTTATCAATGGAGATCATGGCCCGCTGCTGACGGGAAGAAGATCGACCAGCTTGCAAATGTGATAAGATCCATTCAGAAATCACCGGATTCCCGGAGGCATATCGTAAGCGCCTGGAATGTGGCAGATGTTGATAAAATGGCTCTCCCTCCATGTCATCTTCTTTTCCAGTTCTACGTTGCCAATGGCAGGCTGTCGTGCCAGATGTACCAGCGGAGCGCCGATATATTCCTGGGTGTTCCGTTTAATATTGCATCATATTCACTGCTGACAATGATGGTGGCACAGGTGTGCTGGCTTAAACCGGGTGAGTTTATTCATACATTAGGCGATGCGCATATCTACCTTAATCATATTGAACAGGTTAAGCTTCAGCTTACGCGTCGACCGTACAAGCTTCCAATAATGAAGATCAATCCTGAAGTGAAGGAAATTTCATCTTTCAGGTATGAGGACTTTTCTCTTGAAGGATATGAAGCTCATCCCGGCATAAAAGGTGATATAGCTGTTTAATGTGAAATTTGAAGATGAATTAATTTGAAATTGACCAGCAAAACAGTTTCTGAAAGTTCCCGATTTTCAACAAAATATGATATCAATTATAGTAGCAGTCTCCGATGATTGGGGTATCGGCAGGAACAACGATCTTCTCTGGAACATTCCTGAAGACCTAAAGCGTTTCAAAAGGCTTACGACCGGGAAGACAGTTGTAATGGGCAAGAGAACCTGGGAATCTTTGCCTAAACGGCCTTTGCCCGGAAGGAAAAATATCGTTATCACCGATATTCCGGGGGAAACGATCGAAGGTGCTGTAATGGCTTACACAATACAGGATGCAGTTGACAAATGTGAGAAGAAAGAGGAGGCATTCATAATAGGAGGAGGCAGCATTTACAGGCAGTTCTTGCCTGTTGCAGACAGGCTGTACATCACCCATGTTCACAGCAATGCACCGGCTGAGATCTTTTTCCCGGAAATAGATATTAATATATGGAAGGTTACGGAGAGGGAGGAATTTGCGGCAACCGCAGATTTCCCTTCATACAGCTATGTCATTTACGAACGAAGATGATTTTGTTACACTGAGCTTCACAGAGAATGCACAGAGCTTCACAGAGATATTGATTATTTCTCCAAGTTACTCTGTGGTTCTCCGGATTTCCTCTGTGAAAGTTTTTCATTTTCCGGATTAAACCCTCATCCCTTTCATCCATCTAAAGGTTGTTAATTAGGATAATTAAACCAAAACGCGACTTATGAAAACAAAGATTTTACTGATGATAGCAGCCATGATGCTTGTTCTTTTCTCGTGTCAGAAGGATTCAGACAACATTGATCAGCCTACCCTCGATGATGCGGATCTCGAGGCTGTATCTGATGTCATTTTCGAGGATGTATTCAGTGTTGCTGACGATGCCGCCATCCGGATGGAGGCGAAGAGCGATGAAGCAACAGCAGCAGATTGTCCTGTTGTAACAATCACAAAGCCTGAGGGTGCTCAGTGGCCGAGAACTGCTGTAATGGATTTCGGAGCAGGTTGTACCGGTTTCAACGACAACACCCGTTCGGGGAAAATAATTATGGTAGTAACGGGCCCGAGGCTTCAGGCCGGTTCTATGAAGACCGTAACTTTCGATAATTATTACTTCAACGAGATCAGGGTTGAAGGGACAAAAGTTTTTGAGAACAAAGGTTACAATTCAGCACAGAACCTGGTTGTTTCAGTTACCCTTACCGGGGGAAAGATCACCCTGCCTGACGGAAGGACGATCGAAAGGACAGTCAGCCACGAAAGAGAATGGATTGCAGGGCTCCTGACCCCTAATATCTGGGATGATGAATGCCTTGTAACCGGCACGGCCAGCGGCAAGACAAGAAAAGATGTGGAGTACACCAACACAATAATGACGGCTTTGCATTGGAAGCGCGCTTGCAGGTTCATTACCGAAGGTGTTGTGAAGATGGAAAGAGTAGGGGAGATGCTCCCGGTAACCCTTGATTATGGAAACGGTGAATGTGACGCAAAAGCTGTGGTCACAAGAGGGGAACAGTCAAAAGAGATACTCCTGAGACATAAGTTAAGATAACAAAAAAGGGGCCGCGACCCCTTTTTTATGATGCTTTCAGAACCTGCAGATCCACTTTTTCGAGCTTTGCCGAAGCATACCCGACTGTGATCTCCAGCTTGTTTGTTTTCACCGACGGTGTCTCGAACATTGCATCGAGCATGATGGTTTCGCAGATGGATCTGAGTCCTCTTGCTCCAAGCTTGAACTCGACAGCCTTGTCAACAATGTATTCAAGCACATCATCGCTGAATGTGAGTTCAATCCCATCCATCCTGAAGAGCTTTATGTACTGTTTCACCAAGGCGTTTTTAGGTTCGGTAAGGATTGCCCTCAGGGCATCCCTGTCAAGTGCGCTGAGATGAGTGAGAACCGGCAACCTGCCTATTATTTCGGGGATCATGCCGTAAGCTCTCAGATCCTGGGGCGCAATGTACTGAAGGAGATTGTTCCTGTCTATTTTTTCCCTTGTTTTGGTGTGGCCATAACCAACGATCTGGGTGTTGAGCCTCTGGGCTATCCTTTTCTGGATACCTTCGAAAGCTCCTCCGCAGATGAAAAGAATATTCTTGGTATCAACAGGTATCATCTTCTGTTCAGGATGTTTTCTGCCACCCTGCGGAGGAACGTTTACTATCGAACCCTCGAGAAGCTTAAGCAATCCCTGCTGAACGCCTTCTCCGGAAACATCGCGTGTAATCGACGGATTATCGCCTTTGCGGGCAATCTTATCGATCTCATCGATGAATACAATGCCTTTCTCCGCTGCCTTAACATCGTAATCGGCATTCTGCAGAAGCCTGGTGAGAAGGCTCTCTATATCTTCGCCCACATAACCTGCCTCGGTGAGAACGGTTGCGTCGACAATTGTGAATGGCACGTGCAGCATCTTTGCAATTGTCCTGGCAAGAAGCGTCTTTCCCGTGCCTGTTTCACCAACAAGAATTATATTCGATTTCTCTATTTCAATATCCTCGGAATCAGGCTTCTGCATTAATCTCTTATAGTGGTTGTAAACAGCCACGGAAAGGATCTTTTTTGCAGTATCCTGACCAATTACATACTGGTCGAGAAATTTCTTTATCTCAACTGGCTTGAGAAGATTTATTTTATCAAACGCGGGATTCTTTTTACTTCCGAGCTCCTCGTTCATTATTGAATGAGCCTGCTCAATGCAATGATCGCATATATGGCCTTCCAGACCAGCAATCAGAAGGTTGGCTTCTTTTTTTGTTCTCCCGCAAAATGAACATTTATCCATTAGAAACCTTTTCGTTTTTAAGGAGGACCTCATCTATCATACCGTAGTCTTTAGCCTCTGCTGAAGTCATCCAGTAATCCCTGTCAGAATCTTTTTCAACCTTCTCGACCGGGTTCCCGGAATGAAACGCTATTATCTCGTACAATTCCCTTTTAAGCTTAAGTATCTCCCTGACTGTGATCTCTATGTCTGAAGCCTGTCCTTCGGCGCCTCCCATCGGCTGATGAATCATTATCCTCGAATGTTTGAGGGCCGATCTCTTGCCTTTTGTTCCGGCTGTCAGCAGTACAGCGCCCATCGATGCTGCCATTCCGGTGCAGATTGTTGCAATATTAGCAGAAATGTATTGCATCGTGTCGTATATTCCAAGACCTGCATTGACCGAACCTCCGGGTGTGTTGAAATAAATCTGTATGTCCCTGGTCGGGTCGGCAGAGTCGAGGTACAGCAACTGAGCCTGGATAATGTTGGCAGCATAATCATCTATGGGTAAACCAAGGAATATGATCCTGTCCATCATAAGACGCGAGAAGACGTCCATTGAGGCAACATTCAGCTGTCTTTCCTCTATGATAGTAGGGGAAATATAACTGTTGGCAACAGATTTGTAACGATGCAGGTTGAGACTGCTAATTCCCCGGTTACTCCTGGCATATTTTCCAAAATCATCAAGTATGGCCATAATTTAAGTTTTTAATTAATCCACAAAGATAATAAAAAAAGTGCCTGGAGTGACTAAAGTGCCTAGAGTACTTAGAGTTAAATAAAAGTGACTAAAGTGAGCTAAAGTGCCTAAAGTACTTAAAGTTAAAAGACCCCAAGACCCCCAGACACCAAGACCCCCAGACAGCCCGCCTACTGGAACAACTTATTGAACTCTTCAGTAGACACAGCTTTGTCCTCGAGTTTAACTTTGGCTTTCATTACTGCAATGACTTTATCTTCGAGGATCTTGTCGGCTATCCTTTTTGCATCATCTTCCCTTTTGAGGGTTTCCTTTGCGTAGTTCTCGATCTGCTCGTCTGTAGCGTAGTAAAGACCGTATGACTGGAACTGGTAGCGTGTAATATTTGCAGCTTCCTTAAGTAGTTCTTCTTCAGTTATTTTGACCTCATTCTCGCGTGCTATCTTATTTTTGATCAGCTGCCATTTCAGATCTTTCCTGAAGTTGTCGAATTCTTCGTCGATCTGCTCGGGTGTGGTTTTCTCATTTACCTTCAACAGCCATTTTTTAAGGAAACTTTCGGGAAGCTTCATTTCGGTCTTGTCGATTGCCAGGGCCTTGAGGTCGACCATTAGCTTGTATTCTGATTCTTTCTTAAGGTTGGAAGAGATTTCCTCATCGATCTTGTTTATGAATTCCTCTTCGCTTTTGATTATGCCTTCTCCATAGATCTTGTCAAAAAGCTCCTGGTTCAGCTCTGCGGGGTAGAAGCGGCTTATTTCATTTATTGTTACCCTGAAATTACCGGTAATGCCTGTGGCGTCGTCCCTCTTGATTTTGAGAATGCCTGCAATCTCGCTGTCGTTGGGGTATGCTTTCCTGATGTCGAAGTCAACAACGTCTCCTGCATGTTTCCCAATGAAGGATGCCTTGATTTCATCATCCTTTATCATGTCGATCCCAATTGAAGTGTCTTCAGCCGAAGGTCCTTCAGCCTTTACATTTCCTTCTTCATCCAATGACTGGACTTTTCCTTTGAGAACATCTTTTTCAGCGGTTGTTTCTTCCATCTTCATCTCACCGAAACGACGTTTGTAATTATCAACATAGTCGTTCCTCATTTTCTCATCTATCGTGATCTGATAATTGATCACGGTATCATTTTCTGAAACCGGGATGTCTATTGCCGGTGAGAGTCCCACTTCGAACGAGAAGGTGAAATCTTCCTGTGTATCGAAGTCGATATGCTCATGCTCATCTTCTTTAGGAAGGGGATCACCGAGGATCTCCAGCTTTTCATCAGTAAGATACTTCTGAATATTTTCTGAGACTACCTTGTTTATTTCATCGACCCTGACGGCTTTCCCGTAAAGCTTCCTGATCAGTCCGATCGGAACCATGCCCGGACGGAATCCTTTGATATTTGCTTTTTTCCTGTAATCCTTCAGTACAGTCTCGACTTTTTCCTCGTAATCAGTTTTTTCGATTTTTAAAGTCAGTACAGCATTAAGGTCGTCGATGTTTTCTCTGTTGATATTCATTGTTATCTTTTGTTAAATTGTGCGGATGAAGGGACTCGAACCCCCACGCCCTTAAGGCACAAGATCCTAAGTCTTGCTCGGCTACCAATTACGACACATCCGCGTAAAAAATTCGCGCAAAGGTAAGATTATTTATCTTTAAAACAAAAGGGAGTATGTTACTTGCGAAGTTCGAAATTCTTTCCAAGGTAGACTTTTCTCACATGCTCATCTTCCGCGAGTTGTGCCGAAGTGCCGGATTTCAGGATCCTTCCCTCGAAAAGAAGGTATGCCCTGTCGGTTATTGAAAGAGTTTCGTGAACATTATGATCGGTGATGAGAATGCCTATGTTCTTAGCCCGTAGCTTTGACACTATCTCCTGGATATCTTCAACTGCAATCGGGTCTACTCCGGCGAATGGCTCATCGAGAAGTATGAAACTCGGCTTAAGCGCCAGGGCCCTGGCTATCTCGGTACGTCTTCTTTCGCCGCCTGAAAGTTGTATGCCTTTGCTTTTTCTTATTTTTTGCAGTCCGAATTCGCCCAGGAGACTTTCAAGCCTTTCTTTCTGCTCGGCTTTCGGAAATTTTGACATCTCGAGTACTGCGCGAATATTGTCCTCAACGGACATGTTCCTGAACACCGAAGCTTCCTGGGCCAGGTATCCGATGCCCCTTCTTGCCCTCTTGTAAACCGGCAGTGTGGTTATCTCCTCATTATCGAGGAAAATCTTGCCTTCCCTCGGCCTGATAAGTCCCACTATCATGTAAAAGGAAGTGGTTTTTCCGGCCCCGTTAGGACCGAGCAGTCCAACAATCTCGCCCTGCTCGACTTCAATCGAGACATGATCTACAACTGTCCGGCTGCGATATTTTTTAACCAGGTCCTGGGTGTACAGTTTCATCAGTCGGTGTATGCTGTTTCTGACTTGCCTTCGTTCATGAAATCCTTATAATCCTTATCCTTCTGCTTCATAACGCGTGCCGAAATCAGGATGCTCACTTCATACAGGATAAGAAGCGGTATCGCAACGAGTGTCTGTGAAAAGACATCCGGCGGAGTTATTATTGCAGATACTATGAAGATAACCACGATTGAATGCTTCCTGTATTTCCTCATGAATGCAGGAGTTACCACTCCGATCTTGGTGAGGAAGAAAGCAATGATGGGTAACTCGAATACCAGGCCTGTTGCAAGGCAGATCGAGGTGAGAGTGCCTATGTAAGATCTTACGTTTATCTGATTCACTACAGATGGATCGATTTCATAAGTGCTCAGGAAGTGGATCGAAAGAGGTGCCAGCACAAAATATCCGAAAAGGACACCGACAAAGAACAGCATAGATGCTGCAAATACTGCGCCCTTGGCATACCTTGCTTCGCTATCCTTAAGGGCAGGCTTGAAGAACTGCCAGAATTCCCATAGAATAACAGGAAACGCAAGGATCAGACCAGCAACGATTGCAGCAGTTATGTGGGTGGTAATCTGCCCCGACATCTTAATGTTGATGAGATTGACAGGATTCTGGTTTATGCAGAGGCCGGGTACATTCAGTAGATCTGCAAAATGGCACAAAAGCCTGTTTGTGAAGAAATCCGGCCTCTGAGGCCCGAGAATTACTGATCCGAAGATAAAGCCTTTAAAAATAAAAGCAATAATCATGAATATGACTATAGCCAGTATGGAACGTATGATATGCCATCTCAACTCTTCAAGATGTTCGAGAAAAGACATCTCCTTCTCACCGTTCTTCATCCCTTTTTTCCAAAACT
>JBLNAO010000098.1:0-19591 GCA_050259395.1 Chloroflexota bacterium | reverse complement strand
TGAAGTCATTTGTCGGCCCGCTGGTGCTTACCTTTTTCATTGTGCTCATCATACTTATCCTTCAGTTTTTATGGATGTACGTCGATGAGCTTGCCGGAAAAGGCCTGGATCTGAAAGTGCTCGCTGAGCTCATATATCACTTTTCTCTTACTTTCGTTCCCATGGCGCTGCCACTTGCCATCCTTCTTGCATCACTTATGACGTTTGGCAACATGGGGGAATTCAGTGAACTGACAGCGTTGAAGGCTTCCGGCATTCCTTTGCAAAGGATAATGAGGCCTCTCATTTACCTTCTTTGTTTCCTTGCAGTTGTCTCTTTTTTCTTCTCAAACAACGTGCTTCCTTACGCAACAGAGCAAGCCAGAACACTTCTCTGGGACATTCGCCGCAAAAAACCCGACATCAATATCCAGGCTGGCACATTTTACAACGGGGTTCCGGATTTCAGCATCAAGGTTGCAAACAAAGATCCCAAAAACGGCAGGATGGATGACCTCATCATATATGATCATTCAGACAGACGAGGCAATGTGTCGGTTATTACTGCTGATTCGGGCTATATGAAACTCACAGAAGATGAGACTGGCCTGATAATGATTCTTTACCATGGCTATTCCTTCAATGAACTCGAGGAAAAAAGGGTAAGCGTAAACTACAGGTCCTATCCATCGAGAAAAGATTTTTTCGAAATGAGGACAGTGGTGATACCATTGACCGGCTTTGACCTTGAGCGCAGCGAGGACGGTCTCTTCAAGGGCAGGGCTGAAACAAAGAATATTTCGCAGCTCACGTACATAATAGATTCACTCAATACAAGATATACCGATAAGATAGAGAATCAGTTAAGGGAGTTCAGCAACACAAAGGTGCTTTATGAAAAGAATTATGTCCCGAGCTATGCAGTGAGTGATTACGGTTCCGATACTGCAAAAAAAGTGACTGTGTTCGACGTATCCCAAATGCTTGAGGCTCTACCTGTAATGGAGCGCAGATCTGTTGTCACAAAAGCAATAGAGGATCTGAAAGATGCCGAACTGTTTCTCACTCAGCAGGATGAATCACTTTATTATGAAATAAAGAATATAAAAAAGTACGAGGTCGAATGGCATAAGAAGCTCACTTTATCGCTTGCATGTCTTGTCTTTTTCTTCATAGGCGCACCCCTCGGCGCAATAATAAGGAAAGGAGGGCTTGGAACGCCGGCCGTAATATCGATCTTCTTCTTTGTGATTTATTATGTGATCTCCATCTCAGCCCAGAAGCTGGTCGAAGAAAATGTTGTAAGCACAATCGCGGGAATGTGGGCAGCATCGTATATACTGCTTCCAATAGGAGTATTTCTGACTTATAAGGCGACAACCGATTCCGTAATCCTGAATATAGACACATATCTGAATTTTTTCAGGAAAATCAGGAATTTCATTTTCAGACCTCTCCTGAACGTTGGACCGGGAGGTTCTGTTTCGGAATAAATAACTTGTGAAATGAATAATTATAAATTGAATACAATTGAAGAGGCAATAGAGGATATAAGGAAGGGAAAACTTCTGATTGTAGTCGATGATGAAGACAGGGAAAACGAAGGCGATTTTATTTGCTCTGCAGAGCTCATCACTCCTGAAATAGTGAATTTCATGGCCAAGCATGGCCGGGGGTTGATATGCGCAGCACTTCCTGAAGAAAGATGCGAGCAGCTTGATCTCAACCTGATGGTAGGTAACAACACCTCCATCCACGAAACGCAATTCACAGTAACTGTCGATCTTCTTTCTGATGAAACAACAACCGGTGTATCAGCAAAAGACAGGGCGCTTACAATAAAAGCCCTGGTGGATCCCGACACAAAACCTTCGGACCTTGGAAGGCCGGGCCACATATTTCCGCTGAAAGCCAAAGCCAAAGGTGTCCTAAGAAGAGCAGGGCACACTGAAGCCGTTGTCGATCTCACACGTTTCGCCGGGCTCCAGCCTGGAGGAGCACTCGTGGAAATAATGAATGACGATGGAACCATGGCCCGCATGGACGACCTGCAGAAGATCTGCGAAAAGTTCGATATCAAAATCGTAACAATAAGGGATCTCATAAAATATAAGCTTGAGCGAGACTCAATAATAGAAAAAGGTGAAAGAGTAAGCCTTCCGACTGAACGCGGCAGCTTCGAATTTGTACCCTTCCGTCAGGTAAGCAATGGCCTCGAACATGGAGCTCTTATAAAAGGTACATGGTCGAAAGATGAACCGGTTCTTGTAAGGTTGCATTCTTCATGCTTCACAGGCGATATATTCGGATCGATGAGATGCGATTGCGGTCCCCAGCTTCATAAAGCAATGGAGATGGTTGAAGAAGAAGGCAAAGGTGTTGTCATTTACCTGAGCCAGGAAGGTAGAGGAATAGGGCTTCTTAATAAGATAAAGGCATATAAGCTTCAGGATGAAGGCATGGATACCGTTCAGGCAAATATCAAACTTGGCTTCGGAGAAGATGAGAGGGATTACGGCGTGGGTGCAAGCATAATGCGTGAACTTGGTCTGGGCAAGGTGCGGCTTATCTCGAACAATCCGGTTAAAAGAGTGGGACTGGAAGGATATGGGATCCAGATTGTCGAAACAATTCCGCTTATCATCGAGGCAAATCAGTACAACAGGTTTTATCTCGAAACGAAAGCTAACAAAATGGGGCATAACCTCACATGCTACAAGCATATAGTTAAGGATCAGGACGATAAATAAACCAGATATTCTAACTGTACCATTATGAAATCACTCAGGATAGTATTCATGGGAACACCTGAGTTTGCAGTGGCTCCACTCGGAGCATTGCTGATGAATGGCTTCAATGTGGTCGGAGTTGTAACGGCGCCCGACAAGCCTGCAGGAAGGGGCAGAAAGGTCACCCAACCGGCCGTAAAGTTATTTGCAGGACACAGCATGCTTCCGGTATTTCAGCCTGCAAACCTCAGGGATCAGAGTTTTATTGAAGACCTCCGTAAGCTGAATCCCGATCTGTTCATTGTTGTTGCATTCAGAATGCTTCCCGAAGCAGTTTGGAGAATTCCTTCAATAGGAACAATGAATCTTCATGCTTCGCTCCTGCCCCAATACCGTGGTGCGGCTCCTATAAATCATGTAATAATCAACGGTGAGAAAAAAACCGGGCTGACAACATTTTTCATCGACGAAAAGATCGATACCGGCCGCATCCTTCTCAGGGAAGAATTGCCGATCTTCCCTTTCGAGAATGCCGGCGATCTTCATGACAGGCTCATGAAACAGGGAGCAAGGATCATCATAAAAACACTGGAAGAAATCGCAGCTAACCGAATTAAACCGCGATCGCAGGCTGAATTCATTCAACAGGGTGAAGTACTCAGGAATGCACCCAAGATCACACCGGAATTCTGTATTGCCGACTGGAATAAGGATGCGGTCAGCGTGCATAATTTCATACGCGGCCTCGCTCCTTATCCCGCTGCGAAATCATTCTTCACCGATGGCATTGATTCCGTTTCATTCAAGATTTTCGAGAGCTACCCGGAAATAAAAAATCATAATGCGCAGCCGGGGACTTTCTTTTCTGATGGCAGGAGCTACCTGAAAGTGGCCTGCAAAAATGGGTACATCAATATCTGCAGCCTTCAGCCTGAGGGCAGGAAAAAGATGAGCACTGTAGAATTCCTGCGCGGATTCAGGATAGAGAATTATGCACAAAAGCAGCCTAGCTGACAGGCTTCATTGCCCTCAACCATAACTTTGTTCCAGGCTTAGGTTCGGTACCCTGTTCCATCCTGTTCATTTCATAAAGGCTCTTAAGTTTTATTCCGAATTTCTGTGATAGCTGGTACATTGTATCGCCTTCACGCGTTGTATAATTTTCTTTCCCCGCCTCTGCTTTATCTCTTTTTGGCTGGAGGTACAATATCTGGCCAACCCTTACCTCGAAATCATTTTCAAGTTCGTTGTAGCGTGGAAGTTCCCATTTCAAAAGCTTAAATTCATCTTCGAGCTTCTCCCTTGTGTCTCCATCCCTTACGATGACATATTCAACCCTGTTATTTTCAATAACCCTGGGTGTTTTTGCCACAACACCTTCATCTGTAAGCGATGCTGTGACGTTATCATTTAATGATACCTTTATTTTATCCGGCTGCCTCTCTGCAAGTTTTTCCGCTGTATATCCTTTATCATAGATTGTAAGGTTTTCTTCCTCAATTTTCCTGATAAGCATATTTGCATAATCGGGATTGGTTGCATATCCTGCCTTCTTCAATCCTCTAGCCCATCCTTTGTAATCTCCGTCAGGAAGGCCAAACAGGAAACTGTACCTGCTGCCATTTTTAAGAAAATCGGAATGATCCCTGAAAGATTCCCCGGGATCACCATATTTTCTGAAACAATCGTTTCTCCTGTCATCATTATGATAGATTGCCGGGCCATTCCAGTTGTGGCATTTTATTCCGAAATGATTGTTTCCCCTTCTTGCAAGTTCGCTGCGGCCATAGTTCGATTCAACCATCCCTTGTGCAAGTGTTATGCTGGCAGGAACACCTGTCCTCTTCATTTCACTTATTGCAATGTCCTTGTATGTGTTGATATAATCGGCCCCTGCATCGCCGGTCGGAACGACCGTTATCTTTGGTCCGGGTGTGCCCGTTGCATTAGCGGCAGTCCTTGTGCTGCGGCAGGAGGCGAGTAAGAAGGTGGAAATGAGAAGAATAATTACAGGTGTTTTCATTAGCATGGGTCCGGCAGTTTGAACAAAAATATAAAAAAAGGCAAAAGTATAAGAACTGAAGGAGGAACATTCAGTACTTTTGTATAATGAAAACTCACAACATATCTGTTTATTACACCGAGTACGGCAATATTGAAGAACTTACATCTGAAGACAGGGAGCTTGTGATTGCAGCAAGGGAAGCATCGGAAAATGCCTATGCGCCTTATTCTAAATTCAGGGTGGGAGCTGCAGTACGGCTTTCGGGGGGGAGTATCGTCAAAGGGGCCAACGTGGAAAATGCAGCATATCCTTCGGGAATATGCGCGGAAAGGAATGCACTCGCAAATTCCGTAACAAATTTCCCGGGTGAAAAGCCTTTATCAATAGCAATTGCAGCTTTTAATGATGGAGGAAAAGCTGACGAAAATGTATCTCCCTGCGGCATGTGCAGGCAGGTAATAGCGGAGGAAGAATCACGAAACGGAAATAAAATAAGGATGATCTTATCCGGTACCGCGAGAATAGTTATTGTTGAGAGTGTCAGCGACCTGCTCCCTTTGCAGTTCAACAAGGACAACCTCAGGGCTGCTCTTCCCTGACCACAAGCTGGAAACCGGCCCCATGAATGTTTTTGATGTTCAGGTCCGGATCTTCTGACAGGAATTTCCTGAGTTTGGTTATATAGACATCCATGCTCCTGGCAGTAAAGTAATCATCTGATCCCCAGATTTTCTTAAGAGCGAGTTCCCTGCTTATCAGTTCATTCGGATTGATTGCCAGAAGCTCGAGCAACTGGGCTTCCTTGGGTGACAACTTCTTCTCATCATCGCCAAGTGTAAGTGTCCTCAGCTTGGAGTTGAAAATGAATTTGCCGATCTCATAAATATCCTTTTCACCGCTCTGGGAATCGCGGCGTGAAAGGATCGCCCTGATCTTGGCAAGCAGTATGTCCGTGTCAAATGGTTTGGTGATATAATCATCTGCTCCCACATCATAACCCTTCAGCACATCATCCTTGAGCTTTTTGGCAGTGAGGAAAATGATCGGTATGTCGGTGTTTATCTTCCTTACTTCCTGAGCTATTGTGAACCCGTCGACATGTGGCAGCATTATATCCAGAATGCAGATATTGAAGCTACCTCTTCTGAAGTGGTCCATCGCGAACTTACCGTCGTCAACCCATTCGACAATAAAATCGTTGATCTCGAGGTATGACTTAAGTACAGAGCCGAAGCTGAGGTCATCCTCAACCAGAAAAATTCTTGCTGCCTTGCTGCTCATGGTCAATTTTCACAGTTAAAGGGTAAAAATATCTCGAATTTAGTGCCTTTTCCGGGTTCACTGAACACAGACACATTCCCTTTGTGGGCATCGATAATTGCACGTGCATAGTTTAGCCCCAGGCCAAAACCTTTGACATCATGCACATTACCGGATGTCTGCCTGTAAAATCTTTCAAAAATTTTGCTTTGAACAGCCTTGTTCATCCCAATGCCTTTATCTTCAATTATCATCAGCAAACCTTTGTCCACATTCCGGGTCGATACTGTTATTTCGGGAGTATCCGGTGAATATTTTAACGCATTATCGAGGAAATTGTTGACAAGATTTGTAAGATGCTCGCTGTCGCCGTAAATAACCGGCTCTTCAGCATTGAGATTAAGGATAATTCTTCCATTCTTCTGCTGAACCTGGATATCGATGCTGTCAACCGCATGTCCGATTATCGTGTGCATCGATACATTCTCAAACCTGAAGTCTATTTCCTTCTTGTCGAGTGATGCAATCTGAAGAATTGTTTCCACCTTTTTGTTCATCCTGTTGTTTTCCTTTTTGATCATCCCTACAAAATGCCGAACGCTTGATTCATCCTTTATGACCTTGGCATTTGTAATAGTATCCGCAGCAAGAGATATTGTGGCAATCGGAGTTTTAAACTCGTGAGTCATATTGTTGATGAAATCGGACTTCATTTCTGAAACCTTCTTTGTTGTTATAATGAAGTAAAGGCTCAGAGCGAAGGTTGCAAGGATAAAAAGGGAGAAAAGCATGGAACCGCCAAGGATCCAAACCATGGAACCAAGAACATAATTGGTTTTTTCAGGAAAAACGACTGACAGGAGTATATCCTGCCCGATAATGTTATCGGGAAAAAGCCACACCTTGTATCTGCTCTTCAGAAAATCCTCGCTGTCTGCATTCCTGAAAGTTCCTTCCTGGACAACTCCGTTCCTGATCACTGCAAATTCATATGGTGTCTCAATATTGGTAAAAGCAAGCGATCTTTTAAGAGCCGTGGATATCTCTCCGGGGTCAAGCTCAAGGGTCTTTTCCCATTGGTAAATCTCACTGATCATCTGATCGCTCAGGTTTCTAAACTCGCCTGAATGTTTACGAAGCCAGTTCAGAAATTCATTCTGCCGTATATAAAGTGAACCAGGATCAGATTTGTACCCGTTTCTGCGCTCAACCTGCAGTCTGCCATTATTGCCCGGTGAAGCCATTACGTATGATGAGTCAGAAACGACGGATTTGTCGCCATTAGAATAATATGACTGGTTCCTTGTAGTGACTCTTGCAGAATCGGAATTGCCGCTGATAGTCTGGTTTGTTATATTGAAACTTACGCCGCCGCCATTTAGAGCTGAATAACTTTCAATCTTGAACTGGATTCCCTCTGAAATATTTCCTGACAATGATGGATCCTCAGGGAGAAAATTATTCAGGAAGTTCATCTTTCTTGAAAATTCTATATTATTCCTGGCGTTATTCAGACTGATTGCAACACTGTTGTTAAAGCTGTCATTCTGAATCCTGACTGCATCACGTATCCATACAATCTGAACCAGAATGATACCCACAACTGAAAGCAGCATCATTCCTACTAAAACGGTGAATCTTAGCCTGTTCATGCCGCAAAAATAAGTGTTTAACCGGTTTGGGGATATTATTTAACTTTTTCTTAACTGAAAACAATAATAATCCTTAAAAAACAGGTGGTAACACCGGTTAATGCATTGTTATTCTGTATTGCTGAAGACGTGCCAGATGTCGCCTTCCGGGAAGTGTGCCATGATTTTAACAGGCTCTTTCCGCACCGGGTGCACAAATTCAATCTTCCTGGCAAACAGACTTATTCCCCCGTCATCATTTGACCTTGGGAACCCATATTTCAGATCGCCCTTCACAGGACAACCAATTTTTGCCAGTTGTGCCCTTATCTGATGATGCCGCCCGGTGTGAAGGTCCACTTCGAGAAGATAATATTTTTCAGATCTTGCTTTTAAACGGTATGTCAGGCTGCCCTTCTTTGATCCTTTAACTTCGGAATCATAAACATATGTTTTGTTCTGCTTCTCGTTTTTTTTAAGGAAATGTTCAATAGTGGCTTCATCTTCCGGAGGTCTTTCCTTAACGATGGCGAAATATGTCTTTTTTATTGAGCCGTCACGGAACATTTCATTAAGCCTTTCAAGCGCCTTTGAAGTCCTGGCATATAGCATAACACCGCTTACAGGCCTGTCGAGCCTGTGTACAACTCCCAGGAACACTTCACCTTTCTTATTGTACTTGACCGCGATATATTTCTTTATTTCCTCATCGAGGGGAGCATCCCCGGTTTTGTCGCCCTGTGACAGGTCTGATGATTTTTTGAATACTGCAATTATGTGATTGTCTTCGTAGAGGATCTCAACCATATCAATATTGTTCTTTCTCGTTCGGGAAATCCTGAGTTCTCACATCATGAATGTAATTTTGCACAGCTCCTTTTATTTCATCATACAGGTTGTGATAACGCCTGAGAAAACGTGGAGAGAATTCCTTGGTAATCCCAAGCATGTCGTGCAATACAAGCACCTGCCCGTCTGTTTTCGGTCCCGCCCCGATGCCAATAACAGGAATTCTTATGCTTGCTGTCACCTCCTCCGCGAGCCTTGCAGGGATTTTTTCGAGCACTATTGCAAAGCAGCCTGTTTGTTCAAGCAATTTTGCATCCTCCAGAAGTTTCCTTGCTTCTTCTTCCTCTTTCGCCCTTACAACATAGGTTCCGAATTTATGGATAGCCTGCGGAGTCAGTCCCAGATGCCCCATAACGGGTATGCCTGCAGAAAGGATCCTCTCCACAGATTCGACTACCTGTGAGCCTCCTTCAAGCTTGACAGCGGCTGCGCCTGTTTCTTTCATTATCCTGATCGATGATGCAAGCGCTTCCTTTGAGTTTCCCTGGTATGTCCCGAAGGGCAGGTCAACCACCACCAAAGCCCTTTTCACAGCACGCACAACCGATGCAGCATGATAGATCATGTTATCGAGAGTGATTGGCAGGGTGGTGTCATACCCGGCCATGACATTCGATGCTGAATCGCCCACCAGAATAACATCGATGCCTGATTCATCGAGTATCCTTGCAACCGAATAATCATAACCCGTAAGCATGGCTATCTTTTCACCTTTCAGCTTCATTTCGTGAAGCACATGGGTAGTAACGCGTTTAACCGATTGATGTACAGATGACATATATAATAAGATTGAATTATACAAAGGTACTGAATTGTTATGTCATCAGGAAATCCTCTGATCAGGAACTGTCAGCACCTTACATTCAACTGTCGTTTTGTCATTCATTTATGTTTAAACAAACCTTCATGGCAACAGACAAATGTCATATTTACCTGAAAACCCCGAAATACTGCAATGGCATAATCATTGATTAAACAGGAATGAAAAAGAAAATATTAAACATATAAATCATGGGAAAAATTATCGGAATCGATCTGGGAACGACCAATTCATGTGTCGCAGTTATGGAGGGAAACGAACCAGTCGTGATCCCCAACAGTGAGGGTAAAAGAACTACCCCGTCCATTGTTGCTTTTGTTGAGAATGGGGAACGCAAGGTTGGAGATCCTGCAAAGCGACAGGCCATTACCAATGCTAAGAATACAATATATTCCATCAAAAGGTTCATGGGCGAGACGTACGACAAGGTTCAGAAGGAGATGAACAGGGTAAGCTATACTGTAGTGAAGGGAGATAATAATACACCAAGGGTTAAGATCAATGACCGGTTGTATTCACCCCAGGAGATTTCTGCCATGATCCTTCAGAAGATGAAGAAAACAGCCGAGGATTATCTCGGACAGGAAGTTACTGAAGCTGTTATTACAGTACCGGCTTATTTCAGCGATTCACAGCGCCAGGCAACAAAGGAAGCAGGCGAAATTGCAGGATTGAATGTCAAGAGGATCATCAATGAGCCGACAGCAGCCTCGCTTGCATATGGGCTCGACAAAAAAAATAAGGATCTCAAAATAGCCGTATTCGACCTTGGAGGCGGTACATTCGATATTTCAATACTTGAGCTTGGAGACGGAGTTTTTGAAGTGAAGTCAACAAATGGTGACACACACCTTGGCGGCGACGACTTCGACCATATGATTATCGACTGGCTTGCAGAAGAATTCAAGCGCGAAGAAGGTGTGGACCTGAGGAAAGATCCGATGGCCCTGCAGCGTCTGAAGGAAGCAGCAGAGAAAGCCAAGATCGAACTTTCGAGTTCAACACAGACAGAAATAAATCTTCCGTACATCATGCCGGTTGACGGGATTCCAAAACACCTTGTCAAAACACTTACAAGGTCACAGTTCGAAAAAATATGCGACAAGCTCATACAGGCATGTATTGAACCATGCAAGCTTGCACTAAGGGATTCCGGACTTTCAACCAGCGATATAGATGAGGTTTTGCTAGTCGGAGGATCGACCCGTATTCCTGCGATCCAGCAGCTTGTGGAAAAATTCTTCGGACGTGTTCCATCCAAAGGAGTTAACCCCGATGAAGTTGTTGCAGTTGGTGCAGCCATCCAGGGTGGTGTTCTTACGGGTGAAGTAAAGGACGTTCTTCTCCTTGACGTTACTCCTCTTTCTCTTGGCATTGAGACTATGGGCGGTGTGATGACCAAGCTCATAGAATCAAATACTACAATACCAACGAAGAAAACGGAAGTGTTCACTACAGCTGCCGACAGCCAGCCATCAGTTGAAATTCATGTGCTGCAGGGTGAAAGGCCAATGGCTGCGGGGAACAAGACTATCGGGCGGTTCCATCTCGACGGTATTCCACCAGCCCCGAGGGGTGTGCCCCAGATTGAAGTCACTTTCGATATCGATGCCAACGGCATACTTCACGTTACTGCAAAAGACAGGGGAACAGGCAAGGAGCAAAGAATCAGGATCGAAGCTTCATCAGGGCTTAGTGATGATGAAATCAAGAAGATGAGGGAAGAAGCTAAATCCAACGAGGAAGCTGACAAAAAGGCCAAAGACAGAGTTGAAAAAATCAACGCTGCCGACAGCATGATCTTCACCACAGAGAAGCAGCTAAAAGAATTCGGCGATAAGATTCCCGCTGATAAGAAATCATCGATAGAAGCTGCTCTCGGAAAACTGAAGGAAGCTCATAAATCACAGGATATAAATGCAATAGATTCGGCCCTGGCAGAGCTTAATTCAGTATGGCAGACAGCTTCCGAAGAGATGTACAAGAACACCCAGGCATCAGGCCCCCAGAACGGACAGGCTGGTGGTCAGGGTCAGCCCGGGCAGGGCAACACAGGTGAAAAATCGGGAAACGATGAAGTGACTGATGTTGATTTTGAAGAAGTGAAATAATCACCTGCTTTATAATTACAGAAGAGGCCGGAGTGATCCGGCCTCTTTTTTTTGTAATTTTGCCTGATACGTCTTACTGATATGAATCTGAAAAGATTATTCTTCATCATAATTCTTATTTTCTCTTTTCTCAACCTCAGATCCCAGATGAATCAGACCGATCAGAATGGTTTGAAGCAGGGTCACTGGATAAAGAACTACCCCAATGGTTCCAGGATGTACGACGGAATATTCAGGGACGGTCATCCGGCGGGTGAATTCAAAAGATACTACGAAAATGGCATCCTCAAGTCAGTAATGGTTTTCAGCGATAATGGCCGGGAATCCGATGCTGTACTTTATTACCCCGATGGAAGCATTGCATCGAGGGGAAAATACATTGATCAGAAGAAAGACGGAAAATGGCAGTTCTATTCTCCCGCTATCCGCGACTACCTTGTCTGCGAGCAATACTTTGTGAACGATTTACGAAACGGGATATCGGTAGGGTTTTATCCCGATGGTAAAATTGGCGATAAGACGACGTATGAAAAGGATCAGAAGAATGGATTAAGGGAACAATTCTATGAGGACGGCTCATCTTACACCCGCTCAAACTATAAAAACGGGAAACTTAACGGGCTCTTTGAAGCCTGGTTTCCCGGTGGAAAGAAAATGTACACAGGCACTTACAAAAACGATTTGCGCGACGGCACCTGGATGATCTATAATGAAGATGGTTCAATCAGGTATAAGATTGAATACAAGGATGGTGCGCCCGATAACCGCCAGATGGACGATGATGCTTCGAATTACTTAAATACACTTGAAAAACAAAAAGGAAAGATTCCTGATCCGGAAAAAACCGGGGAAATGTGGTGAAAAATCCTGATACAAATACCTGCATGAGGCTGCTGACAGCTTTTCTTTTGATCTTTCCTTCCATAGATTCATCAGCCCAGGAAAACTATTTTGTAAGAGTTTATTTCAGGGATAAGGGGAACAATCCTTCTTATAATGCTACAGACCTTCTTTCAGAACGTGCCCTGGCAAGACGGGAAAAAGCAGGCGTACCGGCACTTGATGCCAGGGATTTTCCCGTGAACAGGCAGTATATAACCTCGGTAAAATCAATGGGTTATATTTTGCATTCGACAAGCAAATGGATGAATACTGCGCTGTTTGAAGCGGGTGGCGCACCGCCATTGACAGAGGACATCAGGACCCTTCCTTATGTTGACGATGTGAAAATCGTTAAAACTCCCGGTATCAAGAGCAAATTCATCCACAAACTGGATTTTGAACTGTACAGCACCGGCCAGTCTCCTTACGACAGGCCGATAACTATGCTGAACGGCTATTCCCTCCATAAATCCGGTTTTGTCGGAAAAAATATTCTTATCGCGGTGCTTGATGGCGGCTTCACCTCTGCCGACAAGATTGAATCGCTCAAAAATCTCAGAACGAGAAACGGAATTATCTCAACGTATGATTTTGTAAATAATACAAAGCCGGTTTACAATTCAAGCACACATGGCACATCTGTAATGTCGATACTTGCAGGAGATTTGCCGGGATATATTGCTGGTACTGCCCCGGCTGCGGATTATATTCTCCTGAAGACCGAAGATGTCAATTCTGAATTCCCCTGCGAAGAGGATTTCTGGGCGGCAGGAGCTGAATATGCCGACAGTGCCGGGGCAGACATTATCTCATCCTCCCTGGGCTATTACGAGTTTGACGATCCTTCGATGAACTATAAGCATTCGGATCTCGATGGCAATTCGGCATTTGTAACAAGGGCGGCTGACATTGCTGCATCGAAAGGGATACTTGTTGTAAACAGCGCCGGCAATGAACGGGATAACACATGGCAGCGCATAATATTTCCTTCTGATGGCGACAGTGTGCTTGCAATCGGAGCAGTGGATGAAAATGAAGTAATCTCTTATTTTTCATCCTCCGGTCCTGCTGCTGACGGCAGGATAAAACCTGATGTATCTGCAATGGGTGTCCTTGTTCCTCTTCAAACAGCTCCCGGTGTTGTTTCAAGGGCGAACGGCACCTCATTTTCCTGTCCTGTCATCAGCGGAATGTGCGCCTGCCTTCTCCAGGCAGTGCCGGTTGCAAAAAACCATGATATCATAGAATCGCTTCATGAAGGATCCGACAGGTTCACGAATCCTGATTCCCTTTATGGATATGGCATCCCTGACATGGCTCTTGTTCTTTCGAAACTCCAGGATATTTATGTTAAGATCCCGGAAGATGACATCCTTATTTCACCAAACCCTTTTTTGGAATCATTTGAAATTATTTTCAAGAATCCCCCGGGAATTTCAACAGTCTGGATTTTCACTGTTTCAGGAAAGCTTATCCACCAGAAAACTTATCCCTCATCTTCCGGAAGGACTCTCCGGATCAATGCACTTCAGACATTTGGGCAGGGAATGTATATTCTAAGGGTGAACACTGAAACCGGCACATATACAGGAAAGGTAATAAAGATCAGGGAATAGATGGCTGAGAAAATTACACTCTCCGAATTACAACTGATGATCAGGGATTCGCTGTACATGTCTTTTCCGGATATGTACTGGGTGATAGCTGAAATATCGGAGATAAAGGAGAATTACACAGGTCATTGCTATCTGGAACTTGTTGAAAAACAGCAAGATGACAAAAGCGTCCGCGCACGGGTAAAAGGAATCATTTGGTTCAAGAGGTACGGATTCCTGAGATCGTACTTTGAGAATATCCCGGGAGAATCGCTCAGGGAAGGCTTAAAAATACTTGTAAGAGCCAAGATCGAATATCACGAACTTTATGGTTTGAGCCTGGTTATCTGCGATATTGATCCATCTTTTACGTTAGGCGAGCTTGCCATGAAGCGTCAGCTTATTATCAGGCAGCTTGAGCAGGAAGGCGTATTCTCAATGAATAAGGAGGTTGGGCTGCCTCTTTCGATGCAAAGGGTTGCTGTGATCTCTTCGTCTGCGGCAGCTGGTTATACCGATTTCATGGATCACCTGGTAAATAATGATTACGGGTATGTCTTTTACACCAAACTTTTTGAGAGTCCGATGCAGGGATCTGAAACAGAGAAGGGTGTGATCAATGCTCTCGACAGAATTGCAGCGAACCAGGAATTATTCGATGTTGTGGTTATAATCAGGGGAGGAGGATCTCAGGTTGACCTCAGCTGGTTCGACAATTATAATATTGCCTATCATATAACCCAGTTTCCTATGCCGGTACTCACAGGCATAGGTCACGAGAAGGATATGTCTGTATCCGACATGGTTGCATTTGCGGCTCTTAAAACCCCAACAGCCGTAGCCGAATTCATAGTGAATCACATGTCGCTGATCGGTGAAAAGCTTTTCGAAATGCTTACGGAAATAAAAGATCTTTCCCGTGAAATTCTGGAAACAAACAATAGCAGGCTGGAAACATCGGGAATCAGATTGTTGCCGCTTTCACGCCTGTTCATTTCTGAGACGCGGGACTTCCTTTCAGAAAAAAGCTTCAGGCTGATCACTTCAGGAGGAGAGTACATCAGGAAAGCGCAATTGCTTCCTGCCGGCCAGAATTCGAGGCTGGTTTCAGGATTAAAGTCTTTTTTTTCTGGCAGGAATGCTCTGTTGGAATCTTATGAAAAAACCGTCGGCCTTCTCAAACCTGAAAATGTGCTTAAGAGAGGTTATACCATGACTTATCGCAATGGTGCAATAATGAAAAGGAAGGAAAACCTCGAACAAGGCGATATCATCGATACCAGGTTTTCAGATGGAATGATTTCCAGCAGGATAATTGAAGACGAAGATAAGAACGGCAGAATTTAAACTTTACATACCCTGACAATGAATAAGAAAGAATTTTCCTTTAACGAAGCAATGAGCAAAATTGAGGAGATCATAAAAAACATCGAGACAGGAGATCTTGATATTGACAAACTTTCGTCGGAGGTAAAGATTGCGACGGACCTTATCAGGCAATGTCAGAAAAAGCTCAGGAATACGGAGGAGGAGATCAACAGTATTTTCCGGGATTTGTCATAAAAAGTAAATCAGGACCGAAGTCCTGATCTACTCCTTTACTACCCTAAACCTAAATCCATGAAAAAAAATCTGTAACTATAAGTTACTACCTTCTACTATGTTAAACGTAAGGTTATTAAAATTTGTTTCGATTTAAAGTTGAATTATTTCCAATGGCTGTTTTTATTTGACGAACTGCTTATTTTTCTACACCAAGGACATCTTTGACAGCTTTTTCAAAAATATCTTTTGGCAAAGCTCCCATAGCCATCTGAGGTTGACCATCAACAGGTACAAACAGGATTGAAGGGATGCTCCTGATGCCAAATGCCGAGGCAAGCTCAATTTCCTCTTCGGTATCCACCTTAAAAATTGTCAGTTTCCCATTATAATCCTTTGAAAGTTCTTCAAGAACGGGTGAAACCAATTTGCATGGTCCGCACCAATCTGCATAAAAATCAATAATGCAGGGTTTTTCACCCTGGTATTTCCACTCGGTGTTTTTTTCGTAATCAAACACTTTATTCAGGAAGGATTCTTTTGTAAGTTGTTCTACCATTAATAATTTTTTCTTAATAAACATTAGGATGACCTTAATGTTTAGAATTGCCGCCAATTGAAGTCAATATGGTAATACCGGAAAATTGACTATAAGTTGTAACTTTGAGCCTTTAAATACAGCCCTGATGGATAAATGCCTTAATGACAGAATATTTGAGCTTCTCAGTCGTGTGATTACAGCTGAAAATATCGAGGCATATGTTATAGGTGGCTGGGTTCGTGATTGCCTGCTTAAAAGAAACCATCCGGATAAAGACATCGATATTGTCGTAATAGGAAACGGAATTGAAGTGGCTAAAAAGGCTGCAAAAAGCATTGACAAAAAGATAAAAGTCTGCACGTTCAAAAACTTCGGAACTGCGATGTTCAGGCATGAAGATTATGAGGTCGAGTTTGTCGGTGCAAGGAAGGAGAGCTATAATCGCGGATCAAGAAAACCGGTGGTTGAAGATGGCAGTCTTCGCGATGACCAGGAGAGAAGAGATTTCACAATCAATGCAATGGCCCTAAGCCTGAATGGAAGCGCTTTCGGTCAGTTCCTTGATCCTTTCAACGGTATGGATGATCTGAAAAACAAGATCATCAGGACACCTCTTGATCCCGACCGGACATTCTCAGATGATCCTTTAAGAATGATGAGGGCGATCCGTTTTGCGACACAGCTTAATTTTACAATAGAAAATGGTACTTTCAACTCGATAAAAAAGAATGCTGAAAGGATAACAATTGTTTCCCAGGAAAGGGTTGTACTGGAGTTGAACAAGATAATCATGAGCATTCATCCTTCAAAAGGTTTCACCCTGCTCGAAAAATCAGGATTGCTTAGACTAGTATTTCCTGAACTTGAAAATTTAAGGGGCGTTGAGACAAAAGAGGGCATGGCACACAAGGACAATTTCATTCATTCAATAAAGGTCCTGGACAATATAAGCAGGAAAACCGATAATCTATGGCTAAGGTGGGCTGCGCTGCTGCATGACGTCGCCAAGCCAGCCACCAAGAAATACATTCCGGAAACAGGCTGGTCCTTTCACGGGCATGAATATCTCGGTGGAAAGATGATCCCGGATATTTTCAAACGGATGCGCCTGCCGCTGAATGACCGGATGAAATATGTGCAGAAATTGGTCGATCTTCATTTAAGACCAATAGCATTATCACAGGAAACAGTAACCGATTCTGCTGTCAGAAGGCTTCTATTCGAGGCCGGGGATGACATTGATGACCTGATGATGCTCTGCGAAGCTGACATCACGTCAAAAAACGAGGCTAAGAAAACAAAACATCTTGAAAACTTCAGGCTCGTAAGGCAGAAGCTGAAAGAGATCGAAGAGAAAGATGCCGTCAGGAATTTTCAACCACCTGTTGACGGAGGAGAAATAATAGCAACATTCGGAATAAAGCCCGGGAGAGAAGTGGGCATTATTAAAAATGCAATTCGCGAAGCAATTCTCGATGGTATCATTCCCAATGAATATGAGGCAGCCAGGAAAATAATGCTGAATAAAGGGACTGAATTGGGCCTCACGCCCGTATCTAATCAGGCCGCAAACTCAAATCAACCAGTACAGGAAGATGATCGCTGATCCCGCCGCGATAACGCCTGCCCCTGTACATTGAGAATGGTGTCAGTCCGGGATAACCGGTATCTTTTGTCAGCAGGAAAGAAGGAGCAAATATCTTCATCGATTCTCTGCCGGCATGCAAACCTTCACGGCACGACATAAGATATTCAGAAACCATTACCTGGTCGATCATTTCCCAGGTTCCCTTGTAGCGGTATGTACCGGGGCTTCCAGACGCATCGCCTGCTGATAGATTGACAAGAAAGGAGTTATTTGAATTATCTGTCAGAATCTTAATTTCATTTTCTCCGGGAGCACAGTTGAAATCACCTGCGACAATGATTTTTGCCCTGAGTCTTCCTTCCAGGTTTATAGAATCAGATTTTTTCTTTACTGCTGATGCGAGTTTCTGTCTCAGCTCCTCCCCTGCCAGCACACCGCCTATCCTGGATGGCCAATGATTGCAGAACAGGTGAACAGTATCTTTTCCCGAACTGATTTTAGCATATAGGATCGTCCTTGATCCAAGTTGATCGCGGGAAACACCATCAGGGACAAAATACTGGTATCCTGCAATTTCAACCCTGTCTTTCCTGTAAATTAGGCAAACATCAATGCCGCGTTCATCCGGAGAATCTTCATGGATTATTCCATAATCATATCTTGAAAGAGGAGTGTTATAAATAATATCCTGAAGCACATTCCTGTTTTCGATTTCACAGAACGCGACAACATCTGGAGGGGACCATTCGCCTGCAGCAGTAATAGTTTTATATATATCGTTGATCTTCTTCCAGTATCTGAATTCGTTCCAGCGCATCACACCATTGGGAAGAAAATCATCATCCTGAGTTTCAGGATCATTCATTGTGTCAAATGTGTTCTCCACGTTCCAGAACATCAACTTCAAACCGGGCAAATCAACATCTTGGCAGTTGCCTTCGTGAAAAAAGGCAAAAAATAATATTACAGGAAGTAACCTCATCATTCAGCAAGACATATGAAAGGAGGTATTTGGAAAATTCTTCAAGCATATATGGTTTGTTAACCATTTGCATGAAGGATCAATTCAGTAATCAATCAGAATGGTGTTATCCACCTGTATCGCCTGGCGCTTTCGCCGAATTTAACGGCAAGCGTTATTTCATGAGTTCCCATGGTATGCGCTTTCCTTATATCGGTAAGTGCAAAATCGCTCGCGTATGCAAAATAGAACCTGTCATACTTCAGGCCTGCCATCACTATTATTGCGTTGGCAGTCCTGAATGAAAGACCTGCCCAGTAATCCTCTTTATAAAAAATCCTCGTGGTAAGATCCATCTGAATGGATTTGAAAAGCATGTCCGAAGCTCTTATGTATCCTGAAGGTTCGAGTGTCCAATCAACCGAAAGAGGAACTTTAACACCTCCTGTCAGGAAAAAATAACCAAGTTCCGTACGGTTATTGTTTGCTGTGTCAGCAAAGATAAGTGAGCCTCTGAGGAGGTTTGTCATGGCGATGCCGGCATAGTACTTTGCTGTTGTAAAGCTTGCACCAAAGTTAAAATCAGGTATGAATACTCTCCGGTCGTAGGTATTGAGCAAAGGATCATCCGGATCATAGATCAATCCCTGGGTATTTACTGCGAACTGGTAAGCCGACAATGAAAGTCCTAATGCAAGATCGTTAGGATAACCGCCCGTTTGTCCCATAGGGATGTGATAAGCATAAGCACCCTGGAAGCCTGTACGTCGCATGGCCCCGTTCTCATCGTTGAAAACGTAACCACCCAGGCCGACACGTCCGCCCCTGGTGGGCTTAACAATGTTCTTCCTTACGGAAGTTGATTTGGAGATATAGCTGTTTTTAAGGACGCGCGTCTGAAAGCTGGCGGCAAAAGTGCCCGGAGCTCCGTCAAGCCCAACCCATTGCTCCCTTACGGTAAGGTTTATGGACGTATACCCGTCGCGGCCGGCAAATGAAGGGTTCACGAGGAACCCGTTCATTATATACTGGCTGTACATGGGCACTTGCTGCGAAATTGCCGTTCCGCTTATTAAACAGAAGATTGCTGCGCCTAAT
>JBLNAO010000097.1:0-3961 GCA_050259395.1 Chloroflexota bacterium | reverse complement strand
GGCCTTCCTATTGTATATTCATATTCCTCCTCAACATAGACAATATGAACATGCGATTGTAATAAACGTGCCAGGCCGGCAACATATCCAATGAGATTGCCGGCTTTCGCGGGGTCCCTCACAACACATAAAAGATTTCCCATGGCATTTCTCTCATTAATGCAACATTAAAAATTCAACACAATGGCGGGTTTATTGTTCAAATGCAGAGACATCGTAAAACGCTGCATGCAAAGCCTGTACAGGAAATTATTCCGTGGTGAACATAATGGAGGTTTCAGTGGTTAATAATATGATAAAAGGAGCGTGTCATATATTCCTTCTTCCATAATTTTTTAATAAAATATTTCTTTTAAAATGAAAAGATTGCAACGCAGTTCAGCAGCGTTATTTGTAGTGCTGAACATTTTCAGCATTGGATTATTTTCTTGTCAGGACAATTTTGATGAATCCGATGCAGTATCGCAACAGGATCGCGATTTTACCATGAATGCGGCATATTACAACATAGCCGAAATACAATTGGGCGAGCTCGCATTTCAAAAATCAGATAATGATTCAGTAATGGATTATGGAAAATCAATGATCATGGACCTTAATCCAGCCAGGAATACACTTGATTCCATTGCCCGTGCATTCAGCATTAATGTCCCTGTAAAAATGGATAAAGCCGGTCAGACACTTTATAACAGGCTGTCGGCACTAAGCAGCTTTGCATTCGATACAGCATATATTAACAGCCGTGCAGAGGATTACCAGGGCACAATAACCCTCATGGAAAAACAAAGGGACACCGGTAATAACAAATTGCTTATTGAATATGCAATCAAGTACCTGTCTGTCATTAACAGGCACCTTCAGCATGTCACAAGCCTGCGTACATGGTTAAATGACAATGGTGGTGCTCAGTGATTAAGGTCATACTTGTAGACGTTTGTCTCATACCTTACAAAACCGGTTTCAAGATAAAGCCGGTTTGCAGCTTCCCTGGATGGTCTGGAGGTAAGCTTAACTTCTTTTGAGCCGAGTGTTCGTGCAAATTCAATTGCTGCCATTGTCAGCTTTTCACCAACGCCTTTACCCCTGCATGATGCATCCACCACAACATCCTCTATCCAGAGTTTACGGCCTGTGAGGTTAGGATAAGATACAAGCGTAAGCATACCGGCGATTTCTCCTGGTTCATCTTCCGCCACAAAGAAATAAATGTTTCCGGAACCAAGCAGCTCTTTGAAAAACTCTTGTGAAGGAGGTTCAATCGTGGAGTCAAGTTGGGGAAGAAGAGTCAGAACCGAAGTGTAAAGTTCATCTTCATATTGTGTAACTCTCTTTATTATCATTCCCAGTCTGAATTTGATTCAAAGATAAGCTGAAACTAGATACTCAGATTAAAGGTGTAAGTGTACTTCACCATAACAGACCGGCTGTTGTAAAGGGGAAGATAAGGCTCCTGGCGGGTAAGGTTCGAGTTACGTCCTTCATTGAACATGATGTAAAAATCATTCCCTTCGGAGGGATTATATCTCAGCCTGAAGTTGGTTAAAATACTATGATCCGCTGTGTTATGCTGAATGAACGTGTTCACCGAGAACCTGGTATTCAGCATGTACAATGCCTTGACCCCGATGATGTGATTTGTCATCCTGATATCCTGTGGAGGAATATTTATGTAATCGAAGTTATATGCGGCGGCAACCTCGAAATGCCTCGACATGTTCCATGTAGGCTCGACCCTGAACGAGACCCTGTGTCCCCCAAAATACTGCCCTGTTTCTGTGGTAAAAAGCGTGAAAAGGGCCTTTGATTGCGGAGTGCTCATGTCACCCCTGAAATTGATGAACCTGTACCTGCCAGACTTAACATACACCTCGTCGGGAATGATCTCCATCGGGTCTTTGAGGACCTCATCATTGTAAATCAGCGAGAAATAGCCTGTCCACTGATTTTTCGTCTGGAATGTCCACCCGATCTGTGGATTCAATGTCATAAGAGAACCATCGGCAACGAATGTGTTGTACCTGAACCTTATCTCAGGGCCATGTGAGAAAATCCCCGACTTCTCGCCCGGGATCCAGCCATAGCGCAAGGAACCACGGATTGTAGTCACATCATCAATAGTCTCGAATCCTATGCCCGGATTGTAGTGCATTCCCGACTGGCTAAATCCAAGATCGTAGCCGATCCCTTTCCGCGACCTTCGCTCCCACATTGCCATGAATCTTGCCGGCTGAAGTGAATTTGCATTTTTCACGCTGTCTTCATAAGTCTGGCTCCACAGAAGAGTCAGGTAATCGCTGCCGAACACCCTGAAGATCCCGTCCATACCATAAGCCAGGTTGTATGAACCATCCCGGCCAAGCCTGCTTGTGAATATTGCACCAATGTATGAGTTTTCGTTTATGACCTGCCGTCGAAGCCTTGTAACTCCGAAGTTTTCGGAGGGGACAAGCTCCCGATTGATCCCGGTGCTGTTCCGCTTCATCAATGGCGCTGTCTGCATATCGAGCAATCCGATTTCCCACTTATTCAACCGGCCAGTAAGCTTTGCTCCTCCATAGATCCTTATTGGGTCAGGGTTTTCTTTATCGTCATTCAGTCCTATCCGACGGCTGTAGAACAGGTTATTGTTCCCGCTCGAATTGAAATCGAATATGTTTGCCCTTTCGAGAAAGAAAAGACGTTTCTCCGGAAAATAGAGGGCCATCCTTGTGAGGTTTATCTTTTCATCATCCGCCTCAACCTGCGCAAAATCCGTATTGACAGTCAGGTCCAGGACCAGGTTGCTTGAGAGACCGTATTTTACATCAAGTCCGGCTTCGAGAGGCTTCTTATCGTATTTCCAGTATGATGTTTCCTCATCGTTAAGGGCATAGTTTCTTTCATAGCCGGCCAATGCATAAGGGGCTATATTCAATGGTTTTGCAGGTTTCACGTTCCGCATGATAATGTCGCCTGCCTGTGATGGCTTGATAGTTGAATATTCCCCCCAATCGGGAGCTATTGCCGGATAGGTGTCAATCTCATTCTTTGCAGCAATCCAGCGTTTAACTATAAGCCCCATGGTCACAACATTGTCAGTCTGCTGAAAACGAAGGCTTGAAAACGGGATCCGCATCTCCACAGACCAGCCTGTATCGTTAATAGCCGTGCGCACATCCCAGAATGCATTCCAGCTCAGGTTCATTGGCTTCTGATCAGGCCGGGTAAGAACAGCATCGCGCTGTACGCTTGCATCGAATCGAAGTCCGTCTGGTGTTGTGTAAAAGACGATGCCGTTCTCGTTATCGTTGTACGTATCGAGTATGAAGCCGAATAAATCCCCTCCAAGGCCTGTATAATCACGTTTGAAGCTTGCGGACCGGATCATGGCGGCATCCTTGTACCGGAGCCATGCACCCATATAGAGATACTTTTCATCGTAGGCAAACCTCACATCAGTTTCTTCCGATGGTTCTTTTCCATATGAGGGTGAATGCATTGTAAGCCTGAGTGGCGCTGCATATTTCCATGCTTCCTCATCGGGAATGCCGTCAAAAATTACGGGATTAAGAAGTTTATTTATTTCAACAGGCGATTTAACATCAGGGTTTATCTGGCTCAGCAAGGCAGATTCCGTGAAAAACAGAAGGAGCATTAAGCCAGGTACTAAGTGGCGCATTAAACGTCAGGCTGTTATTACTTTTTCAAAAATAGAAAAAAACCCGGAACCAAGGATTACCCGGATGTTAAAGAAACATAAAAAGTACGGAGGAACAATCAGTGGAGACATTCAATTCAGCAGATGGTCCGGAGTGTTTTTGCAACTCCTGAAGTGATGGAAGGGCATTAAACAAAAGTACCTGATTATTGTTTAATTAATGTATTTCAAAAAGGCCACCAACCTAAACCATTGACTGTCATGAAAGGTTCCATGAAGTTTATTCTTTTTGTCGGCACCATTTCGCTGGCGCTGACACAACAT
>JBLNAO010000096.1:0-7539 GCA_050259395.1 Chloroflexota bacterium | reverse complement strand
CCCAGTATGGCAACATTCTGAGGAGTCCTGTGAGCGCGCTGAGAGTGATGGGACGCGCAACCCAGGGAGTCAGGCTTATAAACCTAAGGGAAAATGATATTATTGCTTCAGTAGCATCAGTATTTGTCAGCGAAGACAATGAAGACGACCTTAAGGACTTCGAAGAAAACAAACCGGAGGCCGATGACACCGCAGGAGAAGAAAATGGCAAAGAATTTGAAGATTAGTAACTAAAATTATAAATTTGTGGAACTTTTTAAGAATTAAGAAAATTTTAAAATGATAAACATGAAAAAGTTTTTCCTGCTCGTAGCAGTAATCAGTATCTCGGTCGCAACATTTGCGCAAAAGGGCAAGGTCACCAGCGCACTTAGCCTCATTGATCAGGGTCAGCTTGACAAGGCAAAAGAGGCGCTGGATCAAGCCATCACGAATGAAAAGACCATGAACTGGTTCAACACTTATTATGCAAAAGGTAAACTTTGCCAGGAAGTTTACAAAACAACCGAAGCCAAGTATAAGGAACTGTGTCCCGATCCTCTTTCAGAAGCGTATGAAGCTTATAAAAAAGCTCTTTCGCTTGATGAAAAAGGCGCCCTGAAAAAAAGAATGATAACCGGAATGGTTTATAATTCTCTTGCATCTGATCTTTACAACCAGGGAAGCAAACAGTTTGAAGAACAGGATTTCGCTAATGCTCTCAAATCATTCGAAACACAGATTGAGCTTACCGAAAGCGACATGTATGCAGGCGTTGTCGATACAGGAATGTATTATAACGCAGGACTGGCAGCATACAACTCCGCGAAATACAATGAAGCTATCAAATTCTTCCAGAAATGCGCCGAGATGGGTTACCTGGACATAAGGCCACATCTGCAGATCTACGAAAGCATGATGGGATTGAAGGATACAGTTAAGGCTGAAGAATATCTTCTTTCTCTTCCAAGCAAATTTCCGAACGACAAAAACGTTACACTGCAGCTTATCGACCATTTCATCAAGAGCAACAAGAATGAGCAGGCATTGAAATATATAGATCAGGCAAAGAAAGAAGATCCGCAGAACTCAACCCTTTTCTTTGCAGCCGGTATTATAAACCTCAACCTGAATAATTATGATGGTGCAATAGAAGAGCTTACAAAGTCAGTTGAGATGAAAAATGACCTCTATGACTCACAGTACGGACTTGGCGCTGCGTACATCAACAAGGCTGCCGACATGTTTACCAAAGCCAACGAGATCATGGATGTAAATCAATACACCAAAGCTATTGAAGATGCTAACGCAGTTTACGGAAAGGCTCTTCCTTACATGGAAAGGGCACACGAGCTGAAACCTGATGATGTCGACACGATGCGCAGGCTCCAGGAACTGTATTACAGGCTTAAGATGACTGATAAATACCAGGCTATCAAGGCAAAGGCTGACGCAGCAGAAGGGAAGTAATTCAAGGAAAAAGGAAAAAGGAAACTTTTAAATAGCCTTAAGAAAATTAAAAGGGATGCGCGAGTATCCCTTTTTTATTTATGATGAACCTATAGTGTTGATTTAATAACTGCATTCATTGGGCATCAGGGAAGGGAGTTGTAGACCTCGAAAGGAACGTCAAAGTTCATTGGGCTCGGGGGAAGGAGCTGGAGACCTTGGGGAAAGGTATCAAAGTTCATTGGGCTCGGGGAAGGAGCTGGAGATCTCGGAAAAGAACGTCAAAATTTTATTCTATTTGACATAATATTAATTATAGGCTTTATAAAAACCAATAATATGGCTTCTCAAATAAGGTTTATTGACATAATGATGGTTATGTATCTGATTCTTGATATTAGCTTATTCATCAATTGTCACTCCTGAATTTATTCATCTATTCTCTTAAACTCCTGTTTATTTACTAATCATTTCTTTTTTAAAAACTTTATCATGAAGTAAATTATCGCAAGAATACCAGTGAAGATTATCATCCCTGTCAGCTCATTTCCAGGCAGCTTCGACAAGACCCAGAAAATTACAAGCGTCGAGATCACAGGAACCACATACCCCATTACTATGCCTCCAGAACTCTGCTTGTCCCTGATCCTGAATTTTATAACTGACAGAACCACTCCCAGGTAAATCAGCATGTAAGAAGCGCTAGACAGCATTGCAAGCTGCCTGAATTCGCCTATTGAAGCAAATATGAACCCCAGAATAGCATAAGTGATCACGGATATATGAGGCGTTCTGAATACGGGATGTACCATGCTGAGGGCATTCACAGGTATCACCTTGTCCCTTGCAGCAGCATACAATATCCTCGGCATGTTGAGCACCATGCCGCTTATATTGCCGAACATTGAAAATACTGCCCCGATTATAACTATGGACGCTCCCGCTGCCCCAAACATGATCTTTGCGCTTTCGGCAAGCGGCGCGTCACGGTGCCGGGTTATGGATTCTCCAAGTAATGCCTGAACAACTACCTGGATGAGAATATAAAGGATAACAACAAGTACAATGCTGATCATAATGCCTGCAGGGATTGTCTTTTCAGGTCTCCTGATTTCACCGCTGACGTTAAGTGCCGTCTCCGCTCCCACAAACGCAAATAACAGAATAAGAGATATTTCACCTATGTCATTTAAAGAACTGCCTGCAGTGAACCTGAGATTCCCTGAGTCGATGAAGAACCAGCCAAGACTCACAAGCATCAACAGCGGTACAAGCTTTGCAACAGTGTTAAGCTTGACAATGAATACTGCATTTTTAACTCCCCTGACATTGAAATACGCAAGGCCGCCAAAAATCAGGGCAAAAAAGAAAACCCTTATCCATTGTTCTCTGAAAGCCGGGAGAAAATAAGAAAGTGTGTCGGCGAGTCCGTTTGCAACTGCTGCATTTGCGGTTATTCCGGCTCCAAAGATGAAGATGTTTGCAGTGAGGAATCCTGCAAATGTTCCGAAAGCTTTTTCAATGTATGTATATGCACCTCCTGTGAGGGTGATCTTCGATCCGACTTCTGCAAAACAAAGCATGATCAGGATCATCAAACCTCCACAGATTGCATAAGCTGTAATGCTGGCCGAGCCAAGCCGTTCCGCAACTATAACCGGCAGGATAAATATACCTGCTCCAATTATGATGTTCACAGAGTTTGCAACCAGCCCCCAAAGACCTATTTCTCTCTTTAATCCTTCATTTTCTGCCATAAAAACTTTTTATTCAGGTCCAACGTAAATGCAGAATCTCCGCATTCACTGCAAAACCTGTCATCAATGCCCAAGAATAATAAATTATATTGTGCCGAGAATGTCTCCGAATAATTTATCGAGGTCGATGCCGCCCGGCGAATATCCAAGAATAACCACTGCAAGTTCTTTTGAGGGTATCATGAATATGTACTGACCATCGTGGCCATTGCAGCTGAAGGCGTCCTCAGGGACCGTTTTTATGGTCTTTCCCCTGTTAAGCCAGAAAAAAGCACCGTAACGCCCTTTGCTGGCAGGAACTTCAGTGGTGCTGTATTTTACCCAGCCTTCAGGCAATATCCTTTCACCATTGAAAACGCCGTCATTCAGGTAGAGCAGGGCAAATCGGGCATAATCCCTCGCTGTGGCATACAGGTATGATGAGCCCACCCATGAGCCTGACGGATCCACCTCCAGGACAGCATCAGGCATTCCGATTTTGTTGAAAAGCTCCTCCTCTGCAAAAGTGTAATAAAGAGAATCATTACCAATCTTTTCCTGCAAGATATCGCACATGATATTTGTGGTGCCCGATGAATAATACCAATGCGTTCCTGCCGGATATTCCATTTTCTGTTCATAGGCATAACGTCCCATGTCAGGCTCGCAATGCAGCATGACAGTTACGTCTGACCTGTTTCCGTAATCCTCGTTCCATTTCAGTCCGCTCTGCATCTGCATGAGATTCTTCAGCGTAATAGTTTTACGATCGTCATTCTGCCACTCCTTTATGCCTGCGGGCTGATTGATATCAAGCCTGCCTTGTTTTACCATTATTCCGGTCAACGCATTAGTGAAGCTTTTCGCCATCGACCAGCTTACAAACCTTGTCTTTTCATTGAATCCCTGTTTATAGGATTCAATTACAGGAAGGCCCTTATGCATAACGAGCAAGGCGAAAATATTGCCGTTATATGCACTATTACCGGTTGCCTGGTTTGATATTTCCTTTAGCTTCTCCAGGTTTATGCCGGTTGTTGTATCGGGCAAAATGTTACCCAAAGGCCAGTCAATAGTATCCTGGTTGTATTCTGGTTCGGTGCCTGAGGGAAATCTTTCATTTCTGAGGGTTTTTTCATCAGTTTCCCTTATCAGGGTAACTCCGAAACCATCCCTGTATATGGCCTTCGACTTTCCCCACAAAAATCTGGATGTTACAGACTTATCTTCATAATTAACAGTGTTTTTCGTGTTCTTAATTAATGAAAAATTGAGATCAAGGTTTTCGACATCCTGCTGCTGACGGCCTGAAATGAATACATCAGAGCAAAGGTTCTTGGCTGCGTAGCCGGTTATTATCGGCAATAAAGAATTAAAGTAGATCAGACCGGCAATCAGTGCAATTGTGAAAACTGTCAGAAATCCGTAAAGAATGCGTTTTTTCGTTTGAGCCATTGTAATATATTTTTATGTCACCTTTTTTATACCAATCCCCGGAGCATCAGTAAGCGTCACCTTGCCATTGATGATCTTCACACCTTCATATACATCATTTGAAATCAGAAGGTTACCATCGAGATCAGCCCAGTTGGCTAAAGGAGAAAGCTGTGCAGCTGCACTAACCGCACAGGATGTCTCTGTCATGCAGCCGATCATGGTCTTCATGCCAAGAGTCCTTGCTGTTTCGAGCAATGTAAATGCAGCCCTCATGCCTCCACATTTCATTAGCTTCACATTTATGCCGCTGTAAATGCCTTTTACCTTCTCAAAATCAGCTATGGTCTGCAAGGATTCATCCGCAATCACAGGCAAAGGACTGTTGGAGGTAAGCCAGGCGATATCGTCGATCCTGTCCTTGGGCATTGGCTGCTCGACAAAAACAATTCCCTGCTCCCTGAGCCAGTGAATCATCTCAAGCGCTTTGACCCTGTCGGTCCAGCCCTGGTTAACATCCACACATAAGGGAACCCTGGTCTCGCTTCTTACAGCTTCAATCATTTCCCTGTCATTTCCCTGACCCAGCTTCACCTTAAGTATTTTAAATGAAGATGCTTCCCTGGTCTTTTCCTTCACGACTTCTGGCTTGTCTATACCTATAGTGAATGAAGTATCTGGCGTTTTCTCCGGATCGAGTCCCCAGATCCGGTACCAGGGCTGCTTCATAAGTTTACCCGTAAGATCGTGAATCGCGATGTCGACTGAAGCCTTTGCCGCATAATTTCCCGGGGCGAGTTGCCCGACATACTCGAGTATATCCTGAATAAGGAACGGATTTTTGAATTGCTTCAGATCAACCATGCCAAGGAACTTTCCGGCTGTTTCATGGCTTTCGCCAAGGTATGGCGGCATCGAAGCCTCACCATATCCTGTCACGCCTTCATATTCAATTTCGGTAAGCATAACGGGCGTCGTTGTTCTCGAGCTTGTTGCCAGCGTGAATACATGCTTGAGCTGAAGCTCGTAAGGCCTGAACCGGAAGATCAAGCCGGACGCAGGCGTACCGGATATTTTTACATCAGATCCTTTGCTTCCGAAAGACTTGTATGAAAAACCTCCGGCCACAGAGATGGCTGACAGATCTTTAATAAATTTTCTTCTTGTGGACATTATTCTAAAATCAATACCATGGATGTTTATCAACAGGAACAATTCCGGGATCGGGCGAGTTCAGTACACGCATTGCCTTCACCAGTGAATTCCTCCTGTAGCTGCTGTAATTGCTCCTGGTCGAATCAAGGCTGTTCACCATAACCCTTCCGGAAGAATGAATATAATCACCATCGCCTTTATAGATGGCAACATGCGTTATTCTCCGCGGTGAACCAAAAAACAAAAGGTCACCTGCCCGCAGATTTGAAAAGTCATGTGAAATATCAAGCGAATCACCATATAGAGCCTGTTGTGAAGCATCACGAGCCATTATGAGGCCGTTCATGAAGAACACGGTCTGGACAAATCCACTACAATCGATACCCTTTGCTGCAGACCCTCCCCAAAGGTAAGGAACACCTGTGAGTGAGGATGCCCTGTTTATTATGTCCTCGGCCAATACAGTATCCTTATGCCTGAACTGGTCAAACGAAACAAATGAGGAGTTGAGAACAAATCCTTCCCTTCCATCAGGAAGAACGACTCTCGCATAAGGGCCCGACTCTCCCCTCCTTGCAAGAATGCTGCCTGCAACAAGGTCTCCGACAACACCTGTTTCTGCAATATTGGAATAGATCCAGCCTGTATTATCCGTAAAAACAACCCGGTCGGAGTTCTTCCATTCCTTCATCTCATCTCGGTTGACAGACCTTATGGATGATCGCTCTGTCCAGGAAATATACCTGTCAGGAGTCCTGACCTGAATCCATGAATCAACTGTTTTCAGTATCATCACCGGTGTTCCCATAACTGCCTGTGACACCAGCTCTGAACTGTGATCCGGTTCTTTCCTGAGGTTTATCACGCTCAAAGCTGCTATCCCGAAAAATCTATGGTTGGTAATGGTATCAGGAAGGATTAAGATGCTGTCTGTCAGACTGATTTGCTTTTCACCTAAATATTTAAGCAAGGCTGTTTTTAAGCCCGGAATTGTAGTCTCGCCCTTAAGTGTTATCGTATCCCCATTACCTTTCTTAACTTCAACAGTGCAGATGTCTGTCCTGCTGTCGTGCATGTAGTTTTTTTTCAGGAGGGAGATTTCTTCATTCAGCTTTTCAATTTTTCCCGAGCAACCCTGTAATAAATAAAGGACTGATGACACCAGTAAAAGCCTGCAACTGAAAAATAAAAAACGCTTCATATAATTCACTGAACAATAAAGATACTGTTTCTGATTATCTTTGATTCTGTAAAAACATTTACTTATGACATTTTTATTCTTATTTGCTGTAATTGTTTCATTCTTTCAGGGCACTCCCGGGAATAAAATCTATGAATGGCACGGGCCCGATCGCACAGGCATTTATACTGAAACCGGATTGCTCCGTTCATGGCCGGAAAATGGTCCTGCAGAAATATGGTCAATAGACAATATAGGAAACGGTTACGGCTCTCCAACTTTCACTGAGGACAGGTTCTACATCACCGGTGAGTTCGACACCACCTGTGTGCTGTTCTGCTTTGACCTTAAAGGAAATAAAAAATGGCAGGTCTCTCTTGGAAGGGAATGGGTAAAATCATGTCCCGGCTCGAGGTCAGCCCCCACAGTCACCGGCGATCTGGTTTATACAGGCACTGGAATGGGAAACCTGTTTTGTATTAATAAGAATACCGGCAAGATAATCTGGTCGAAGGATTTTGCGAAAGATTTCAGCGGGGTATTCCCTCTTCATGGACATTCTGAATCGCCACTTCTTGACGGGGATAAGATTTTCTGGACACCCGG
>JBLNAO010000095.1:0-13284 GCA_050259395.1 Chloroflexota bacterium | reverse complement strand
ATTACCCCGAGGCCGGCAATACCAATATCGCTCTCCTGTTTCATATTCAACAATTTTTAAGGACCGGTTTTCAGGAGCTATCGATATTTCAACAATTCAGATCATGTATTGTTAGAATTTTTTACCTCGTGCTCATGATTTTCCACGAGTTTCCTGAGCAGGTATTTCAGTGACTCGATATGTTTTTCCAATCTAGAGACATATACTGATTCCGCAAGGATGGTTCCCTGAATTTCATACATCGCCTTTTCAGTTTAAAGATGGCCTGTATTGAACGAGATTTTCCCCGGATTATCCTCCACCCATGAAACTGAGTGTCAGCTTTTTGCCTTCTCGGGCAATGTAAAAAAGAATTCGGTTCCGTTTCCGGGGGATGAATCGACCCAGATTGTCCCGCCGTGTCTTTCTACAATGCTCCTGCATATAGCCAGACCTATGCCGGTGCCGGGATAATCGTCTTTATTATGAAGCCGCTGGAAAATCCTGAAGATCCTTTCAAAGTAAATTTTCTCTATGCCTATACCATTATCCCTGACTGAAATAATATGATATCCTTTATTTCTTTTTGAGGTAATTTGTATCCTCGGCAACTGATTACTGAATTTTATTCCGTTTTCTATAAGATTCTGAAACAGCTGGATCATCTGGTTCCCGTCTGCGAATACAACCGGAAGATTGTCATTTTCCACGATTGCACCTCTTTCATTTATCACTATCCTGAGATTCTCCTTTACCTTTTTCAATACATCATTAACATTCACATATTCAAATTCAACTCCTTTGGTCTGGATCCTTGAATAGGTGAGGAGGCTGTTTAGAAGGTCGTACATTCTTTTCGCACCCTCAATGGCAAAATCCATATATTCATGAGCTTTCTCGTCGAGCTGGTCACCATACTGATTTTCCAGTAGCTGGGTAAAGCTGGCTACCATTCTTAGTGGCTCCTGCAGATCATGCGAGGCTACATACGCAAAATTCTCCAGCTCTGAATTAGACCTGCTCAGCTCCTCATTTAGCTTTAAAAGCGATTCTCCCGACGATTCATGCATGGAAGTCACATCAATGCCTACTCCAATAAGGTTATGAATGCCGCTATTCTCATCCAGGCTAAGAAGGGCTTTGAGATTTACGAACCTGATATGTTCATTTTTTATAACTACCCTGAATATGATGTCAAGAGGGATATTTTTTTCAATTGATCTGTGCACGTCCTTATTAAACCGCCTTATATCCTGTTCATGAACGATTTTTTCGAATTCTGAAACATTCATTATCATCGGACGCCTGAGCATACCAAGCATTTCAGCCATCCGGTCATCAACGTGAATTTCTTTTTTTTCGACATTCAGCTCCCAACTTGCTATCCCCGCATTTTGTAAGGCCAGCTTAAGCTTTTTGTCAGTGTATTCAAGATCCTTCAGCAGTTTTTCATTTTCCTTCTGGGCTGTTTTCAATACCGTAATATCAGAGGCTGACAGCATGAATTTTTCATCAACAATACTGCCTGAGAGAAGGAGGCATGTGCCATTTTGCAATGAAGCCTCGCATGAGAGGGATTTTTTATCAGAAGTAAGCTTTTTAAAAAAATCCGTGAAAGGTTTTTTTGATTCAGTTGCCAGGAAAAATTCAAAAGAAGATTTGACGGCGAGAGATCTTTCTCTCCCGAGAAATTTTGCGCCCTGAAGATTAAGCTCAATGATTTTACCTTCTTTTGAAAGGGTATAATAACCTGTAGGGGCAAAGTCGTACAGTTCAGTGTACTTCTGGGCAAGCTTTTCAGCTTCACGATTTGCAGACTGTAGCTCCTCATTCTGCAGCTCAAGCTCAATCTGATGAACGCTCAGCTCCTGGAGGAGCCTTATGTTGTCTGATTCCTCAGTGATTGTAACTGCCTTCTTCTTATAAACCTTTTCAGCGTCGGAACGCAGTCTGGATTTAACATTTTGATTCTGCCCTTTTTTCATTTAATCCAGTTCACTTAATATTTTTCCTGAGAGCATCCCTGGCTTCCTCAAGTTCATTTTCAAGATTCTTATAAACCGAGATGTCGTTGAATGTAATTACAAGTCCATCGATTCGATCATCAACTGACCTGTAAGGCATAATTCTAACCTTGAACCATTTATTATTGTTCGTTTTAATAGGTCTCTCAACTGAGACCAGCAGGTCGAGCACCTTCATTGCATCAGTTTCGATATCGGGGTACTGGAGATCGTTTGTAAGTTCAGTGACGGGTCTGCCTATATCTGATTTTCTGAGTTTAATTATATACTTTACAGTGTCTGTATATCTTCGGATGTTCAGGGACTTGTCCAGGAAGAGTGTTGCAATTTCGGTACTGTTAAGAAGATTTTTCATATCAGTCTCGGCCTGGGTAAATTCCGCCACCTTATTCTGCAACTCTGAATTTACAGTTTGAAGCTCTTCGTTCATGCTCTGCATTTCCTCTTTTGAAGTTGTAAGCTCCTCATTTGTGGATTGGAGCTCTTCATTTGCTGACTGAAGCTCCTCGTTTGTCGCCCTCAGTTCTTCCTGTGAAGCCTGCATTTCCTCTGTTATGCTCTGCAGATCCTCGTAGCTTCTTTTCAATTCCTGCTCGAGCTCTTTTTCCCGGTCCGTAATACCGTTCTTTTTCTCTTTGCCTGATTTGGATGTTGGTTTCTGAGCTTCACTGAATACAAGAAGTACCAGTCCTTTTACATTATCAGGACCATCAAGCTTTTGAATTGTAATGTTCACCTCTGCGGAACCGGGGCTTTCATCAATCTTCACATTGTGAACAATCACCGGTGCATTCCCCTGAAGAGCCTTACGGAAGGCCATGAGAAGATCCTGGCGCATAACATCCCTTACCATTACGTGTATGTTCCAGTTTGCTTTTCCGGCAGCAGGCTCCAGGTATTTCCCAATCTTGCCTGTAAGATATAATATATCACCCTGATCATTAACAAGTACACTTGAAGGAGAGAACTTGGTCAGCAGAATTTTTTCTGTTGAGGATTGAACTGTATCGTTCTCATTTTTATTTATCTTCTGATTTTCCATCGGTTCATTAAGTTGTGAGATTTCCCGCAATGACTGAAAGGGGACGTTCATGGCATGCTGATAGATCTTACCCCTGGTATCTATTTCTTTGAATGAACCGGATTGTACTATTGTTTCCGAAGTTCCAAGGACAAGCAGCCCGCCGGCCTTCACACTGTAAGTGAAAATATTTGCCATTATTTTCTGAAGCTCAGGCTCCATATAAATAAGCATATTACGGCACGAAAGGATATCAAGCTTAGTGAAAGGTGGATGTTTAATTACGTTGTGAGCCGCAAAGACAACCATTTCCCTTATGAAATCCACTACCCTGTAATTGTCTCCTTCAGCTATAAAAAATCTTTTCAACCGGTCAGGTGAAACATCATTACGGATATTCTTCATGAAGATCCCTCTGCGGGCAAAATTTATAGCATCCTGATCCAGGTCTGTACCGAAAATCTGTATGTAGATTTTTTTATGCGAAGTCTCGATTACCTCTTTGAGGAGTATGGCCCAGGAATAGACTTCTTCGCCGGTTGAACAACCGGGGATCCAAATGCGCAGAGTATAATCATCAGGAAGTTTGCCGAGATAATCAGGCAACACCTTATCTTTAAGGTTATCCCACAAGGCAGCATCCCGGAAGAAATTAGTGACTCCTATCAGGAGCTCTTTGAACAATATTTCCACTTCAACGGGATTTTCCTGCAGGAAACGTACATAATTTTGTATTTTCTCAATCTGGTGTATCCCGCTGCGGCGCTCAACCCTCCGGTAGATTGTTGATTTTTTGTACTGTGAAAAATCGTGGCCTGTTTGTTCCCGGATAAGAATTATTATTTTGCCGAGCTCACTTTTCCTGTTCTCATCAATAATTGTACTGCTCCTCACGGTTGGAAGAAGCCTGAGAAAGCTCATCAGCCTTTCCGGAATTTCCGCGGCAGTTGCCACAATATCGGCATTGGCAGTCTTGATTGCGTTTGCCGGCATACTGTCGAATTTTGCATCGGCTGGGTCCTGTACTATTACGATGCCGTTTTCTTCCTTGATAGCTCTTATTCCCAGGCTGCCATCCGAGCCCATTCCTGAGAGTATTATGCCAATGGCTTTTTCACTGCGCTCAGCAGCCAATGACCTGAAAAAAGTATCAATCGGCAATCTTTGCCCCCTTGACTCTATAGGATCAAGAAGGTGAAGAAAGCCATCCATAAGCGAAATGCTTTTGTTAGGAGGGATAACATAGACACAGTTTTTCTGTACCAGTTCCATGTCTGAAGCCTGTGTAACCTTCATCCTGGTGAATCTCTGCAATATTTCCGGCATTACGCCCTTGCGTGTAGGATCGAGATGCTGAATGACGATAAACGCCATTCCGCTGTTTTCAGGTATGTTCCTGAAAAACTGCTCAAGAGCCTCAAGTCCGCCAGCAGATGCTCCTAAACCGACTATGGGAAAAAGGTACCTGTGCTTTTTCTGACTCATATTCAAAGTTAGTTAATTTTCCTTATGTATAACACCCCGTATTTCTTTTGGTTACACCACGATTCACGTTCCTGAAACAGGACGGGCAAAATGAATGAGCAAATTATCCGGCGGTGGATATAAATTAAAGTTCAGGAAGGATGAGCAAAAAAATCACTCCTAAAATGATCCTGTAATAGCCAAAGTGAACAAACCCATATCGCGACACGATCTTAAGGAATATCCTTACGGCAAACCATGCACTTACAAAAGCAAATGCCAACCCGACAAGAAGCAGGGTAATCTCATAACGGCTGAAGATGATCGGAGTTTTCAGAAGGTCGTAGCCGGAAGCGGCCAGCATGGTTGGAACTGCAAGCAGGAATGAGAATTCAGTTGCCTGCTTCTTGTCGAACCTGTTGAATATCCCCCCGATGATAGTCGCTGCTGCCCGGGATACACCCGGGATCATAGAAAGACACTGGATAAGCCCGATGTAGAATGCATTTTTGACAGGCAGGCTCTCGAGATCCTTCACCCTGGAAGGCTTTCGGGCAACATGCCTGTCGATAAGGACAAGCACAACCCCGCCTGCAATCAATGAGAATGCCACAACATAAGGATTGAAAAGAACCTGTTTGATAAAATCATATGCAAGGATCCCGACAATGGCTGTAGGTACAAATGCAACAGCCAGCCTGACATAAATTTTAATCCCATGCATGAAATTCGGAAGGTACATAAGAAGTATGGCAAGAATGGCGCCTATCTGTATGGCAATCTCGAAAGTCTTTACAAATTCACTTTCGCCGATCTTCATTGCTGCTGAAGCAAGAATCATGTGCCCGGTTGAGGAAACAGGAAGGAACTCGGTCAGACCTTCTATAATGGCGATAATAATCGATTGTATCAGATTCATGCCGGCAAGATATTATTTTTTCAGGTATAATTTTCCGACTTTCTTAATACAGATCTTTTGAAATTCTCATGGGCACATTTTTTTAAACAAAATGAAAGCTTTGTGGAAAAAAATATATCTTTACAGTCTCAGTTTTCAGATAAATGACCAGTCTATTCAATGTTCAGTCGTGGTGGTGGCGCAGCGGAAATATCTGTTGTGTAAAGTTGTTTTACCCTCCAAGGACCTGATCACTGAATCCCCATTCACGATATAAAAACGGAGAGCCTGCTTTACACAGCAGGCTCTTTTTTTTTCGGATCCTCATTAGAAAATTTTAAACAACAGATAAACTATCAGATGAAGAAGAAGTACTTGATCAAGTCGGAAACAAGGGAGCTCGCTGCAGACACACTTACACCGGTGGGGGTTTATCTCAGGCTGAGAGATGTTTACCCGGGCTCACTCCTTCTCGAGTGTACCGATTACAGCTCCCGTGCAAATGCATTTTCATACGTGTGCATAAACCCGGTGCTTGGAATTGAGGTCAATGAAAATGGCATAACGGAATACTTCCCTTGCGGAAAAGAAGAAAGGCGCGACCGGCAAAATGTCATGGAAGAAATAAATGATTTTGTCAGCTCGCTTTGTGTGGAAAATGATTCTGAATCATCGAACGTCAATGGACTGTTTGGATTCACTTCTTTCGACAGTGCATTCCTGTTCGAAAAATATGATCCTGCGCTGGAACAGAGACTGCTTGCGGAAAGGGAGATCCCTTTTATAAAGTATGATTTCTACAAAATAATACTGACTTTCAACCACTTCAACGACACCCTCATTGTTACAGAGTACATTAATGAAGATCTCCCGGGAGGAGAGAGTGATAAGATCACTTCAATACTGTCGAACCGCAATTTCACAGGCTATCCCTTCGGGCTCATCGGGGAGGAGGTGAGCTCATCTGATGATGACATCTTCAGGGAAATGGTGAAGAAAGCTGTTAGGCATTGTGCTGTCGGGGACGTTTTCCAGATGGTAGTTTCCAGGAGATACAGACAGCAGTTTTATGGAGATGAGTTCAACGTTTACAGATCGTTGCGATCGGTCAATCCCTCTCCATACCTTTTCTATTTCGATTATATAAATTATAAGATATTCGGGTCGTCTCCTGAAGCTCAGCTTAAGATCCGGAACAACAAAGCAACTATCAACCCGATTGCCGGAACAATCCGCCGGACCGGAGATGCACTGGCTGATCTCAACTCTGCACAGGAATTGCTCCGGGACCCTAAAGAAAATTCAGAACATGTGATGCTTGTAGATCTTGCCCGCAATGACCTGAGCCGGAGCTGCACAAATGTAAAGGTGGATGTTTACAAAGAAGTTCAGGCATTTTCGCACCTGATGCACCTGGTATCGGCTGTAAGCGGTGACCTTAAAGAAGATGCAACCCCGTTCAGCGTTTTTGCAAGGACTTTTCCGGCAGGAACTCTCTCTGGTGCGCCCAAGCACAAAGCCATCGAACTTATTTCCGGCATGGAAAGAGATCCCAGGGGGTATTATGGAGGAGCCATAGGATATATTGGACTCGACGGTTCACTCAACCACGCAATCGTGATTCGCTCTTTCCTTAGCAGGGAAGGGTACCTCAACTACCAGGCGGGAGCAGGCATAGTCATCAACTCGACAGCGGATGGTGAGCTGAATGAAGTCGCCAACAAGCTCGATGCTCTCCGCACTGCAATGAAACGTGCAACAAACTATGGTAAATTTTAAGGATATGGCAAAAATACTGGTCTTCGATAATTACGACTCATTCACCTATAACCTGGTGCATTATGTTCAGAGCGCAGGGAAACACACTGTCGACACAGTTCTCAACGATAAGATCCTTCTTGCAGATGTTGAAAATTACGACGGCATTATTCTTTCTCCGGGTCCCGGGCTCCCGGCAGAATCCGGTTTGCTTGAACCACTCATCCGGAGATACGGGTCATCAAAAAGGATTTTCGGGGTTTGCCTCGGTCTGCAGGCAATAGCTGAAGTATTCGGCGGCACTCTTGTGAATCTCAGAACTGTTTACCACGGAATTGCCACCCCGGTAACTTACCGCGAACCTGGTCATTATCTTTTTGAAGGTCTCCCACGGACATTTCAAGCGGGGCGCTATCATTCCTGGATCGTAGATGAAAAGACTATTCCCTCATGCCTGAACGTTGAGGCAGTTGATGAAAGCGGCCTTGTGATGTCGCTGAGTCACAAGGATTTCGATATCTGCGGTGTCCAGTTCCATCCGGAGTCGGTGTTAACGCCCTGCGGAGCCGGTATTATCTCGAACTGGCTGAATCGTTTCAATAACGGGGAGTAAAAGAGCTGTGAATTCTTCAACAAAAGAGAAAATGAAAAAATTATTGATAAAATTAATAGAGTGTCAGAAGCTGACGTTTGAAGAGTCGAGAGATTTGATGCATGGAATAGCGCACAATGAAGTGAATGAAGCCCAGATAGCGGCCATTCTTACAGCATTCATCATCCGTTCAATATCCATCGAAGAGCTCCGCGGTTTCCGGCAGGCGCTGATAGAGCTTGCCGTAAAGGTAAACCTGAACGACGGCTATGGCATCGATCTTTGCGGAACAGGCGGTGACGGGAAAAATACTTTCAACATATCCACTGCATCATCATTTGTGGTGGCTGCAGCAGGTTATCCCGTAATAAAGCATGGTAATTACGGCGCCACGGCAATCAGCGGATCATCGAACGTCATGGAGCACCTCGGTTACAGATTTTCCGGCGATGAGGGAAAATTGCAGAAGGAGCTCGACAGGGCCGGGATCTGTTTTCTTCATGCACCCCTTTTTCATCCCGCCCTTAAAGCTGTAGGACCAACACGCAAACAGCTGGGAGTGAAGACATTTTTCAACATACTCGGACCACTGGTCAATCCGGCAAATCCGCTTTACCAGTTTTCGGGAGTTTACAGCACCGAGGCAGGAAGGATCTATTCATATTTCCTCCAGGCTGAAAATAAAAAATACATCGTTCTGCATTCCCTCGACGGTTATGATGAGGTATCACTGACTTCTCCTGTGAGGATTTTTTCCCGCAACGGCGAAAGAGTTATGGACTTTGCCGAATACGGCCTGAGTAAAGTCAAACCTGCCGATATTGCAGGCGGCAAGGACATCCGGGAATCAGCTGAAATCTTTATATCTGTCCTGGAAAACAGGGCTTCAGATGGTCAGCATTCAGCTGTAGTCGCCAATTCAGCCCTCGCAATTTCATGCATCGATGAAACAAAATCGCTTGAGGAAAGCATCGAAACTGCTACATATGCAATCAGGTCAGGCAAGGCTGCAGCGGTACTTAAGAGATTGATTGAAATGCAATAAATGTAAAGAGACAAAAAGCATCACATGAATATTCTCGAACAAATAGTTGCAAAAAAAATCCTTGAAGTGAAGGATCATAAAGCTCTTTATCCTGTTTCAGCTCTCGAAAGAAGTGAGTTTTTCAGGAAGAAGCCGGTATCATTCAGCCATGCAATAACCAATGAAGGTTCTTCAGGGATCATTGCCGAATTTAAACGCAGGTCGCCGTCAAAAGGAGTTATCAATGAAAATGCAAGGGCCCAGGAGGTGTGTGCAGGGTATGCATTGGCAGGCGCTTCTGCGATCTCAGTTCTGACAAACCATGAATTTTTCGGAGGCTCGACTGATGACCTGGCTGAAGCTCGCAGATCCGTCAGCTGCCCAATCCTCTGCAAGGATTTCATAATCGATGAGTACCAGATAATCGAAGCCAGGTCCTGCGGAGCGGATGCAGTTTTGCTCATCGCAGACATTCACACTGACCAAAGGCTCGATGCACTGTTCCATTTTGCTTCATCTCTTGAGATGGAGGCGCTGATAGAGGTTCATGATAAAGAATATTTGTCACGGATGCCCGGGGATGCCTCTGTTGTAGGTATAAACAGCAGAAACCTTGCCTCTTTCAGCGTGAGCCTCGATCATGCATGTTCGCTTGCAGATCTTCTTCCCGGTAGTGTGGTAAAGGTTGCGGAAAGCGGAATAAAATCAGTTGACGATTACTTCATAATGAAGAATGCAGGTTTCGATGCTTTTCTGATCGGTGAATTTTTTATGAGTTCTGCCGATCCGGCACAGGCGTGCAAGGCTTTTATCGAAACAACAGGGAGGAAACTGGTTTCATGATGAAAGATATGAAAGAACTGAAAATAAAAATTTGCGGCATGAAAGATGCGCATAACATTGCCGCGGTCATTCGCCTTAACCCGGATTACATGGGTTTCATTTTGTATGATCAGTCACCACGGCATGTCACTCTGAAAGAGGCTGCCAGGCTTGTAAAAAATATTCCTTCACCGGTTAAGAAGGCAGCCGTTCTAGTAAATGAAACTATTGACAATGCACTTGGGATTGCTGAAACAGGTATTTTCGACATTTTGCAGCTTCACGGGGATGAGAGCCCGGATTATTGCAGGAGACTTTCATTGCAAATCCCCGTAATCAAGGCGTTCAGGATTTCAAAAGCATTGCCCGGCAATATGAAGGAATATGAGCCATTCTGTTCCATGTTCCTCTTCGACTCGGCAGGAAAGAAGTTCGGTGGTACAGGTAAAAAATTTGATCATGGCATTCTTTCAGGTTATGACTTAAACACAGAATTTATTCTTAGCGGAGGCATCACGGAAAATGATGCAGACAACATAAAATCATCCGGTCTTAATAAAATGGCCGGTGTGGACCTGAACAGCAGGTTCGAGGTCGCTCCCGGGATTAAGAATATATGCATGCTGCAAAATTTCATTGAAAAATTCAGGAAAAATGATGACAATGATCGACGATAATGGCTATTACGGCAGGTTCGGTGGCGCCTTTATCCCCGAAATGATGTACAGGAACATAAACGAACTGAAGGAGAGATACCTCGAAATTCTGCAATCTGAAGATTTTAAAAAAGAGTTTGAAATGCTTCTGCATGATTATGTCGGCAGACCCACCCCTCTATATAAGGCGCAGAAACTCTCCGCCAGGTACGGTTATACTATTTATCTTAAGCGGGAAGACCTGTGCCATACCGGGTCTCATAAGCTCAATAATGTGGCAGGGCAGGCGCTGCTCGCCCGCAAGCTCGGGAAAAAAAACATCATAGCTGAAACGGGAGCGGGCCAGCATGGGGTGGCCGCTGCCACAATATGCGCATTAATGGGATTGAAATGCACTGTGTTCATGGGAGAAAAAGACATGCAGCGCCAGTACCATAATGTGATGAGAATGAGGATGCTTGGCGCAAAAGTCATTCCGGCAACATCGGGCAGCAAGACATTGAAAGATGCGACCAACGAAGCCATAAGGTACTGGATCGACCACCCTTCCGACACTCATTACCTGATCGGATCAGTTATAGGTCCTCATCCTTACCCCGACCTGGTTGGAAGGCTTCAATCGGTGATCAGCCATGAGATAAGGCAACAACTGAAACAAAAAGAAGGCCGTGAGAATCCAGATGCGGTGCTCGCTTGTGTTGGCGGAGGAAGCAATGCTGCAGGCGCTTTCTGGAATTTTGTCGGTGAAAGGGAAGTACGGCTCATAGGTGCTGAGGCGGGGGGCTGTGGAGTCTCATCAGGCAGAACAGCTGCCACTTTGAATATCGGCACCGAGGGTGTGATCCATGGCTGCAGGACGATGCTGATCCAGACAGGCGATGGGCAGGTTTGTGAAGCTCATTCCGTTTCTGCCGGCCTTGACTATCCGGGTGTAGGCCCCTTGCACGCATGGCTCAATGATATAAAAAGGGCAGAATATATTCCTGTGAATGACGATGAAGCATTTGAAAGTGCATTTGAGCTAACGACGCTTGAAGGCATCATTCCGGCACTCGAATCGTCGCATGCCCTGGCGATCCTGCCGAAATTGTCACTGCCCGCGGGAAGCATTGTGGTCGTATCTCTTTCAGGACGAGGTGACAAGGATCTTGAAAATTACATAAGCAAATTAAAGGAGTAAGACAATGAACCGGCTTGATAACCTTTTCAGAACAAAGAAGGAGAAGATACTTTCAATATATTTCACGGCGGGATATCCCCATCTCAAGAGTGTCGAAGAGATTATCCTCGTGCTTGAAAAAAATGGTGCGGATATGATCGAGATCGGGATTCCGTATTCCGATCCGCTTGCAGATGGCCCTGTGATACAGGAGACCAGCAGGATCGCTATCGAAAACGGGATGACCCTGAATAACCTCTTCCTTCAATTGAAAGAAATAAGGAAAAAAACATCCATCCCGTTGTTGCTGATGGGATACATCAACCCGGTTCTGCAATTCGGATTTGAACGGTTCTGCAGGATTGCCTCCTCGACAGGGATAGACGGGATAATTATCCCTGATCTTCCTGTTGCCGAATATGTCAGAAGCTTTAAAGAGACGATTGTGGGAAATAATCTCAGGAACATATTTCTTGTTACTCCCGGCACTGCGGAAGACAGGATCAGGCAGATCGATGATCTGAGCACAGGATTCATCTACCTGGTAAGCTCCTCTTCAATCACGGGCAAGACCGGATCTTTTGGCGAAGAGCAGTTGAATTATTTTCAAGCGATTTCGAAAATGAGTTTGAGGCATCCTGTTATGGCAGGATTCGGCATACATAATTCTGCAACTTTAAGGCAGGTATTCTCCTTTGGTTTCGGGGCCATAATCGGAAGCGCATACATGAGGGCTTTGAATGTTGATAAGCCTGTTGAACAGGCGACATCGGAGTTTTTCAGCACTCTGGCGGATCCGGATCTGTGACATAAAACTATTCAGGCAATATTAACAGGTCGGATTTCAAAGAATTGTATTTTTGCATTAATGAAATTCATTTACCTGATAGCAGCATTCAATGCGTTCTTTTTTACAGTTCTGTTGCTGCAGAAAAAGCCAAGGGCATTTCACGACATCATTCTCATCCTCTGGCTGATATATCTTGGAGCTTTTATTGGTGTTTATGCATTCTTCTCACATGAGTTGTTCACGCATTTTCACCTGATGTCCATAAGCCTTATTTCGCTTTTCCTCCTGCATGGACCGTTTCTCTATTTATATATCAGGGCGCTTGTTTCAGATAAAAGTCACATTTCCGGCAGCGACCTGGTACATATCATTCCTTTCTTTTTGTTTAACCTGTTCCTGGTTATCTCTTCATTTAACCCTTTAACTGCAGAAAGATTAAATATCGAAAAAATATCTCCCGGGGATAACCCCCCGGTTCTATTCTCATTTTTCCTGATCATCACAGCTTTTTCGGGAACAGCATATTTCATAATGACTCTCAGGCTTTTCAAAAAACTCGACATAAACATTTTCAATAACTTTTCGAATCCCTCAGGAATTGATCTTTATCTTATCAGGAGGCTTGTACTCATCTTTGGAGTCGTCTGGACTTTCCTGATAATGATCACAATTATTCATCATGTTTTTGGCATGTTTTCGATGGCGTTTTGTACTGATGGGTTATTCCTGTCTTTATCCGTTTTTGTGATTCTGATCGGCTATTTCGGATTGAAGCAGAGGCTGATTTTTAAAAGCGAGACCATTATAACAGGTGAAGAAACCAAAAAGACTTCGTCAAGATACTCAGGTTCGAGGCTTACCGACGATGAGGCAAAACGTCATGCAGAAAAGTTGAAAGAGCATATGGAAACTGCGAAGCCGTTTTTAAATCCCGATCTGTCGCTTCCGCAGCTGTCGGCTGAACTGAATATATCGAGCCATTACCTTTCCCAGGTTATAAATGAACAGTTCAATCTTAATTTTTTCGACTTTGTGAACAGGTACCGGGTTGAAAAATTCAAGGAGATGATCAACGAACCCGGATTCAGCAATTATTC
>JBLNAO010000094.1:0-11027 GCA_050259395.1 Chloroflexota bacterium | reverse complement strand
ACTCCCTCCCGATTTTCCCGAAAAATACCGCCAGTCGGTGATTAATGTAGCAGAACTGTGTAAAGTAAAAAAATCAATAGCCAATCCCCCCGTATTCGAGGTGATTTCCAGTAATAATACTCTCAACCATCCTGCCAGGTAAACGAGCTCTCCCTCTGAACTCCCCTATCCCGAGAGGACTAATCTTTGGACACATATCATTTCATGCTGGAGAGGCTTTGAAAGAGCCAGATTTGAACACCCCCGATGCTCCATGTTGGAGAAGGCTCTGAAAGAATCAAATGTGAATAACCCCCGGTGCTCCATGTTGGAAGGTTCTGAAAGAATCAAATATAAATAACACCCGGTCTACATGTTTGAGAAGGCTCTGAAAGAGCCAGATATGAATAACCCCCGGTGCAACCGGGGGTAAAAGACTAATATATCATCAGCTCTGAAGGAGCTGAATGTTTTATGGAAAATATCTCTCATCTATCTTCATTCCAGAGTCTTGAATGAGCAGCCTATACTCTTCTTCGAAAGTCTCTTTTCTATGGTGCTCCTGCTGATTTTTAATATACTCAATTAACCTATCTAGATCCTTAAAAGAACATGTGAAAGAACCATAACCCTCCGACCATCCTTGAAATTTTTGGAATAGACCACTATTCTTCATCCATATTGATGTAGATACTTTTAATTCCTTCACAAAATCTGCCGGAGCAATTGATGGGTGAATATCTGTAAGAATATGTATATGATTCTCAATACCATTAATGCGGTACAAGTGACAATCCTTATTCTTGATAATGCCTGTTATATAACCATATAGTTGATCTGTATTTTTCTGGTTAATGGTGGGATGACTGTTCTTTGTTCTTATCACAAGATGATAGAGATGTTGACGGTAACTTGACATAATTAATACTTTTAAATTAGCAGCGAGCGAGTAGCTAATATACAATATTTATTATTAAGAGAGAATTTATTAAACCCCTTCAGGGTTTACAATTTTATAGTTACGCTACCCCCGGTTTCACCGGGGGTTATTCAGATTTTGCCACGTTCGTGGCAATAATTGTATACAAAATTAGCCCCAAGTGAAAGGGAGACAGTTGAGAATATACTAGTTACTCCAATGCATAATCGTTCGTGGCAATAATTGTATACAAAATTAGCCCCACGTGAGAGGGAGACTATTGAGAATATACTAGTTACACACTCGCATAATCTATCTATCTTCCTGAATTTTAGCCTCTCCCAGGGGAGAAGCCGGTTTGTTCATCAGATATACATGTTTATCAGCTGTTCCAGCAGCTCCTGCTTCCCGCTTCTGACCTGTGGTTCACCAAGCTCTGCAGCAATATCCCTCAGCTGTTCGAGGGTGAGCTTTCCGGTTTCAAAATCTTTGCCTTTTCCGTTGTCGAAAGATTCATATCGCCTCTTCTTCATTTCGAGGTATGGACTCTCCTTCAGTATTTTATCTGCAATGATGAGAGATCTTGCAAAGGTGTCCATTCCGCTTATGTGCGCTATGAAGATATCTTCGATGTCAGTTGAATTGCGTCTTATCTTGGCATCGAAGTTGATGCCCCCGGTTTTGAAGCCGCCTGCCTGAAGAATCACCATCATGGCTTCGGTTGTCTCGTATACATTTGTGGGAAATTCATCGGTGTCCCAGCCGTTCTGGTAGTCGCCCTTATTTGCATCAATGCTACCGAGAAGTCCTGCATCGGCAGCAACCTGGAGCTCATGCTGGAAGGTATGTCCCGCAAGTGTTGCATGGTTAACCTCGATATTCAGCTTGAAATCCTTGTCGAGACCATGTTTTCTTAGAAATCCAATGATCGTGGCACAATCGAAGTCGTACTGGTGCTTTGTAGGTTCCATCGGCTTAGGCTCAACCAGGAAAGTTCCCCTGAAGCCTATTTTCCTGCCATAATCCCGCGCCATGGAGAGCATCATGCCCATATGGTCGAGTTCTCTCTTCATATCGGTGTTATGAAGACTCATGTAACCTTCCCTTCCACCCCAGAAAACATAATTCTCGCCTCCAAGCTCAACCGTTGCCGAGATGGCATTTTTCAGCTGCACGGCAGCATTGGCAACAACTGCAAAATCGGGGTTGGTGGCGGCGCCGTTCATGAATCTTGGATTTGAGAACAGGTTTGCCGTTCCCCATAGAAGCTTAACTCCCGTCTGTTCCTGCAGAGACTTCATGATAGGGACTGTTTTCTCGAGTCTCTTTTCAACATCAAACACACTGCCGTCACCACCTACAATATCTGTGTCGTGAAAGCAATAAAAGTCCGCTCCGATCTTTGTAAAGAATTCAAAAGCGCCTTCAAGCCTTTGCTTTATCCTGTCATCTCCTTTGGCATTATTCCAGGGATAGATCTTCGTGGCATTTCCAAATGGATCCGTGCCGTCGCCACAGAAAGAATGCCAGTATGCCACTGCGAACCTCAGGTGATCCTTCATCTTTTTCCCGGCAACGACTTCCTCAGGATTGTACCATTTAAATGCGAGTGGATTCTTGGAATCGCGGCCTTCGTAGGCGATCTTTCCGATGCCCGGATATGCTTCGTTTCTGGCTTTGTAAGTCATGGTCAGTATGTTCTTGGTTTGAATAAACAGGTTAAGGTTATAAAGTTATTTATTTTTTAACCACGAAGGGCACCGTCAGACATAAAGGATGAATTTTGGAGTTATTTCCTCAACAACTGCACCTTCCATTTTGTAAAAGCTTCTTCATACTCAGCGACATCCTTTTCAGGTTCAGTTTTCTCAATTTCCCTGAGTCCGGCAAATGCTTCTTTAGTTGTTTTGTAATATCCGCAGCCTATGCCGGCTCCCCTGGCAGCTCCTGCTGAACCATCTGTATTATATAGGTGTATTGTTGTGCCAGTAATGTTTGAGAGTGTCCTTCGGAACACGGGACTGAGAAACATGTTGGCCATACCTGCGCGCATGATCTTCGGTGAGATTCCGGTTCCTTTCATGATGTCCAGCCCATATCGGAAGGAAAAAGCTATGCCTTCCTGCGCAGCCCTGAAGAGATGTGCGAAGGTATGTATATTGAAGTTCAGCCCTGATATTACTGCTCCATTGTCTTTGTTGCCCAGTATTCTCTCAGCTCCGTTGCCGAACGGCAGAATTGTCAGGCTCTCTGATCCGGGTTTTACTGAAGAGGCAAGCTCGTTCATATTATTATACGAAAGAGAACCTGAAATGTTACGCTTCAGCCATGAATTCAATATTCCCGTTCCGTTTATGCAAAGAAGAACTCCCAGCCGGCGGGCTTTTTCAGTATGGTTCACATGAAGAAAAGTATTGACCCTCGACTCCGGATCAAACTTCAGCTGATCGGTCACCCCATAAATGACACCTGATGTTCCTGCCGTTGCAGCCACTTCGCCCGGTTCGAGCACATTCAGCGACAAAGCATTATTCGGCTGGTCCCCTGCACGGTATGAAACCGGAATGCCTTCCGGCAGATCGAGCATAGCTGCGACTGACTTCAGCAACCTGCCGCTGATCGAAAATGATGGGTGTGGGTCAGGAAGCAGGTCATTGCTGAACCCGTAATATGATAAAAGTCCGGATGAGACAGAATTCTTTGAAAAATCCCAGAGAATTCCTTCCGACAAGCCTGTGTAAGAAGTGCTGAGCTCTCCGGTGAGCCGGAGTACTATATAGTCTCCGGGTAGCATAATCTTATGAATTCTGCTGAAAAGTCCTGGTTCATTCTCCTTCACCCAGGCAAGCTTCGATGCCGTAAAATTTCCAGGTGAATTAAGAAGATTCGTCAGGCAATAATCCTTACCAAGAGCATTTAATGCTTTTTCACCATAAGCAACTGATCGGCTGTCGCACCAGATTATCGAAGGACGAAGCACTTTGAGATCTTTATCTACTACAACCAGTCCATGCATCTGGTAAGATATTCCGATGGCGCCTATATCTCTTTTTTTCTCACCGAGCTGTGCGGAACAGTCCTTTATTGCAGCACAAAGGCTCTCCCACCATGTTTCCGGATCCTGTTCCGCCCAACCGGGTCTGTGAGCGATAATCTTCATTTCTTCTTTCGGATAATAGGCAGAGGCAAGGCACCGGCCAGTTTCACCATCTATAACTGAAGCCTTGACTGAAGAGCTTCCAAGATCAATTCCGAGTAAATTCATGAGCATTTGTTAATTATAACTTCAGTCACTTTGGTCACTTAGTAACTTTAGTCACTACCAGTTAAACATCGTTCCATCTGCTTTCCTTCCTACCGGCAGCCGGGCCATGGAATAAGGAAACTTCTCAGCCGCTTCCTCGTCAATTTCAACGCCGATGCCGGGAGCATCATCGATAGTCAGGAAACCATCTTTAAAGGTATAATTTGTTCTGAAAACTTCATTCACAATCTGCTCATGCGGCATATATTCAAGGATGCCAAAATTATTCACTGCAAGGTTGAAGTGAATTGAAGCTGCCAGATTTACGGGCGACAGGTCTGTTGCACCATGAAAGCCTGTATTGATATGATACACCGAAGCCATCGCGGCGACCTTCAGCAGGTGGGTGATTCCTCCGCCATGTGAAACAGGCATTCGTATAAAGTCGATGAGCTGTTCGGTGAAAAGAGTGGAATAATCATAGATCGTATTGAACACCTCTCCGATGGCAATGGGTGTTGTGGAATGTTTCCTGATGAGCCGGAGACCTTCCTGTAGTTCACATGCAACCGGATCCTCGAGCCAGAAAAGATGATATGGTTCCAGCTCCTTTGCCAGCCTGGCAGCCTCAATGGGTGTGCATCGGTGATGAACATCATGAAGAAGGTGAATGTCATTTCCGAAGGCCTCACGTGCCTTTTCGAACACCGAAGGTATGAAAGAAAGATACCTGGAAGTATCGAAGTATTCCTCTTTTGGGATTCCTTTTCCTGCAGGTTCGTACGGCTTGTTCCCGGAAGGTACTCCATAAGCATGCTCGATTCCCGGCACACCCGACTGGATCCTCACCGCCCTGAACCCTTTTTCTATCTCCCTGCCTGCCTTCTCAATAGCTTCACCGGTGTCTCTTCCGTTGGCATGACAATAGACCAAAACCTTTTCGCGGCTTTTCCCCCCGATAAGATTATATAAAGGAGTGCCAAGCACTTTCCCCTTGATGTCCCACAAAGCCATATCGATTGCTGAAACTGCAGTCATTGCAACAGCCCCGCGACGCCAGTAAACACCCCTGTAGAAATAATTCCATATATCTTCTGTATTCCGTGGATCGCGACCTATGAGTGAGGGAGTGCAATAGTTTTCCAGGTAAGAAGCAACAGCCTTCTCCATACCATTCAGAGTGGCGTCGCCAAGTCCATAAACACCCTCATCGGTAAGAATTTTGAGGGTAACAAAATTCCTGCCGGGGGAGCAGACAATTACTTTTGCGGATTTAATTTTCATGGATTGTATTTTTATTCACAAAAGGGTACCTGGTGTATCGCAAGTACTTTAGTCACTCTGGTCACTTTCTTCAGAATCCGATCGAATTCCCTCCATCCACAGGCAGCACCACACCGGTAATATACGATGAAGCCGGTGAAACAAGGAACCATGCAGCATCAGCAACTTCCTCGGGTTTCCCGAGCCTTCCGAGCGGTGTCCGCGAAAGAACTTTTTTCTTTCTTTCAGGATCCTTGTCTAGGGCAAGCGTAGACATGTTGGTTTTGATGAATCCGGGGGCAAGGCAATTAACACGGATCCTGAATTCCGCAAGCTCTACTGCAAGAGCCCTTGTCATCCCTTCTATGGCGGATTTGGAGGCAGTATATGCTATCACATAAGGCAATCCGTATTGCGATGCCATCGAGCTTATATTCAGAATAACCCCCGAGCACTGATCCTTCATCACGCGGCTGACCTCCCTCGTAATCGCGAACATCGCAGTTTCATTTGTCGTGATGACCTTCTGGAACTCTTCATCGGTTACGTCATGAACCGGTTTTTTAAGATGCATGCCGGCATTGTTCACGAGAATATCGATTCTCCCGTGCTTTTCCCGGATAGCCTTAACAACGCCGGGCAAGCCGGATAGCTCGGAAAGGTCACAACCGTAAAAATCGGCTGATGTTCCAAGAGTTTCACAGGCAAGTTTCAGCTTTGTCTTGTCGCGCCCGATGAGAACTACCTTAATGCCATTATCCACAAATTTCTTCGAGATGGCATAGCCGATCCCTGAGGCACCACCCGTTACAATTGCAATTCGATGGTCAATTAGTTCTGTCATTGATTGTCGGTTTTAAAGCTTTCTTAAGGCTGAAGGCGTATTATTGCGAAGCGATGATTCCCTGACGACAAGTTTATGATTGATGATAATTTTATTCATGCTCTCAGGAGTTCTTTTTTTCAACATGTATATCATTGAATTTGCAACAATCTCACCAATCTCCTCTGCCGGATAATCGACAGTTGTAAGGTTGGGTTTTATGACTTCACTAACCGGTTCATTATTGAAGCCTGCAACACAGATATCCTCCGGTATCCTGACTCCTTCACTGAGCAGGTGCATGATCACCCCCACTGCCGAGGTGTCGTTTGAAGCAAAAACACCATCCGGCACCGGGTTCATCCTGAGTATTTTTTTTGCGGCTTCGGATCCATCCTGCCTGGAAAGGTCACCGAGAATCACAAGTTTTTTGTCATATGGAAGATTGCCGTTAAGGAGCGCTTTCTTATAACCTTCGAATCTCTCGGAGTAGACATTTCTCAGAAGGTTGCCTCCGAGGTGTACGATTCTTTTACAGCCCTGTTCGATAAGATGCGATGTCACCTCATAACCTGCCCTGTGGTTGTCAATAACCACACTTATGCATCCCTTGCACCCGCCAACACGGTCGAAGAAGACAACGGGTATGCTCCTTTTCAGGAAGATATTGAAATGATCTGTGCTATTGGTATCGAAAGCAAGTGAAACCATCAGACCGTCAACACGGCTGTTGAATAAGGTCTGCACTCCCGAAACCTCCTGTTCAGCCGACTCCTGCGAAGTACTGATGATCAGGCCATATCCATTTTCATTCGTCACTTTTTCGATTCCGGCTATAACGGTTGACATGAAATAACTGTTCAGCCTGGGAACAAGAATTCCAAGGGTATTGGTGTGTCGTTGGCGAAGGTTACTTGCGAATTTGTTTTGCTGATATCCCATCTCGTCTGCAACAGCCTTGATCCTTTTAACTGTTTCCTTGCGTAAATGAGGATGATCCTTCAAAGCCCTGCTTACAGTGGAGGGACTGACATCCAGTATCTTAGCGACATCATAAATTGTAACCTCCCTGCTGTTCTTCATCCGTGGGCTTAATCTGAAACAAAAATATCATAAAAATTTTCAAATAACCCTGCAACCGATTGCATTTTTTCAGAATTTAAGTATTTTTAGCTTTTCCAAAAACCTCTCATGCAGAAAATTGCCGGAACAACCCTTGTATTCAACCCTGAAAACATCAATCCATATGTTTGCCAATCACATTAAACCGGCCTGTGCTGGTTTTTTTCTCTGCCTCACGATAGCGGTCAATGCTCAGAAAATAGCAACTCTTGAAGTCACTCTCGACAAACCCGCGGGAGGGCTTGAGATACCTGTCAGAATATCATTGGATGAAGCAACACTGCTGCCTGATTCTGTAATAAGTCTTACAGAGGTTAAAGGATCTTCGAGGGTTCCCGTATCCTTCCAGATAGAAGCCGGGAATCCCCGTATGTTGCACTGGATCGTAATTCCTTCAGGCAACAAGCCCGGGGAAATGCATGTTTTCGAAATTGTCAGATCAGGGGTGAAGCAGCAGCCTCTTGCGGAAACCACAATGAAGGACGGGGAGCTCACAATTCACAAGGGTAACAGGAATCTCCTGAGGTATGTTTATAAAACTGTGTATCCCCCAAAAGGTGTGGACACTGCCTACAGAAGAAGCGGATTCATTCATCCTCTCTGGTCCCCGGGCGGAAAGGAGCTGACCAGGATCCAGCCACGTGACCATTACCATCATTATGGAATATGGAATCCCTGGACCATGGTTGAATATGAGGGTGAAAAGATTGATTTCTGGAACATCAACAGCAAACAGGGTACAGTCCGGTTCGCGAAATTTGCCTCGGTGGAAGAGGGACCTGTCTTTTCACAGTTCAGTGCTTTGCACGAGCATGTCGTATTTAAAAAAACAGGGGAAAATGAGGTTGCACTTAATGAACTTCAGACTGTGCGGGTCTATCCTCAGCAAAAAGGAGAGGATTTCTTCATCGTTGATTTCGGATTCCGGATGAATTGCGCAACTGAAAGTCCTTTTAAAATACTGGAATACAGGTATGCAGGATTGGGATGGAGGACTACTGAAAAATGGGATAACAAGAACAGCGTAGTCCTTACCTCGGAAGGTAAAACACGCAAGGACTCTGACGGAAGCAAAGCAAGGTGGTGCATAGTGGAAGGCGCCCTCGACGATGATTATGCAGGCGTTGTGATGATGTCGTATCCTACTAACTACAATTTTCCTGAGCCACTAAGGATCTGGCCCGAGGACCAGTACAACAGGGGCGATATGTTTGCCAACTTCTGCCCTACAAAAGATATGGACTGGATGCTTGAATCAGGGAAAGATTATTTCCTTACATACAGGTTCCTGGTTTACAACGGGAAAACAGATGCGTCAAAAGCTGAAGCTGCGTGGTACTATTTTGCCAATCCGCCAAAAGTTACTGTCAAAAAATAATCAACACTTGTAAATGTTGCATCCGATTGCATATATTGTTTTTTTATATAATCTTTATTCAAAATTTTTCTACTAACCCTTCTCACTAACCCTTATTTTATGAGAAAACTATTACTGTTCCTATTAATCCTCGGCGGACTTTCAGGAGCCGCCTTTGGACAAAAGACCATCAAAGGTGTCGTAACCGGAGAGGATAAAACACCTCTCACGGGAGTATCTGTGGTTGTAAAAGGCACAAATGTCGGAGCTCTGACAGACCAGAATGGTTCTTACACCCTTCCGGTGCCTGCTAACGCAACAACACTCGTGTTCTCTTTTATCGGTATGAAAACGACCGAGATTGAGATAAAAGATCAGTCTGTTATAGACCTTGTAATGACTGTCGACGTCGGCCTGCTCGATGAAGTAATCGTGGTAGGATATGGAACAATGCGCAAGAAAGACCTCACAGGCGCAGTTTCATCTGTAAAGCCTGCCAGCATTGAAAACCAGAAACCTCAGACTGTCCAGGACGTGCTTCGTGGTAACGTTGCCGGCCTGAGCGTTGGCTTCTCGACAAACGCCAAGGGAGGCGGAAGTCTCGAGATCAGGGGTGACAACACTCTGAAGACATCTTCAAACCCGCTCCTCGTGCTCGACGGCGTAATATACCAGGGAGCAATGGAAGACATCAACCCCAATGACATCGAGTCGATCGATGTATTGAAGGATGCTTCTTCATCTGCTATCTTCGGTGCAAGAGCTGCCAACGGTGTTATAATCATCTCAACAAAACGCGGCAAGGAAGGCAAGCCGATGATTAATGTCAATTCAAGCATCGGCCTTGCAACTATGGCCACACTTGAAGCAGTACACGATCCCATGGATTTCATCAGGTGGCGTACAGACGTTATGAAATCGCTCAACTACTATAATGCAGCAACCAATACCAAACTTTACAAATTCGACGATCCGAATAAGCTTCCCGACGGAGTTACCGAAGCAATGTGGCGCGACGGTTCGACAGGCGAACTTATGGACATCTGGCTTCCACGCCTTGGCCTGCTGCCTGTTGAAGTTGCAAATTACAAGGCAGGGCAATATGTCGACTGGGTTGACATGGTTTTCCAGAACGGACTTCGCCAGGATCATAACATCTCACTTTCCGGAAGGAAAAACGAGATCAATTATTACATGTCTGTCGGTTATAATAGAAATGAAGGAATCGTTGTCGGTGATCAGTTCTCAACAATCAGATCGAGGGTGAACCTCGATGCCGATGTAACGAAATGGCTTAAAGTGGGTATCAACACCCAGTTCGCAAACCGCGACGAGAGTCATCTGAATTCAAACTGGGCAGACGGTTGGGATGATGGCGCTGACCCGACGATAAATGCCGATTGGGGACGAATCGTGAATAACTCTCCCTGGGGTTCCATATATAAAGACGATGGAACGACTCTCAGGATTAGCCCAGTCGATGACCTTGGGCGTGGTGCAAGACACCCATTGTATGACATGCAGTTCCAGGATCGCATGAGGGTATACAATACTATCAATAATACATTGTTTGCCAAATTGACTCTTCCTCTTGGCATTACCTATGAGCTGAATTTTGCCCCTAGATTTGAATTTTACAAGTATTTCAACCATCAGTCTGCTCTCCATGAAGAATGGGCAAAATTCGGAGGAATGGCATATCGCGAAAACAGGCAGAACTACAGCTGGCAGGTCGACAACCTGATCAAGTGGAACAAAGTTTTCCTGAAAGATCACATGGTTGACGTCACACTTCTTGCGAATGCTGAAAAATATCAGTCATGGCAGAGCGCCATGTCAACACAGGGCTTCTCCCCGACCGATGCTCTTGGCTATCACAACATGACAGCAGGAAAAAGCACAGCGAACTCGGTGTACAGCAACGACGAGAAGAGCACGGGTGATGCACTGATGGCAAGACTCTTCTATTCATACAAGAGTAAATATATGTTCACCGGATCGGTAAGGCGTGACGGTTATTCTGCATTCGGGTTGAAATATCCCCGCGGAACTTTCCCGTCACTCGCCCTTGGCTGGGTAATTTCGGAAGAAAGCTTTGCGAAAAACGACATTCTCACCTTTGCCAAGCTCCGCGCATCATGGGGTGAAAACGGTAACCGTGAAGTCGGCCGGTATGCGGCTCTTTCAGCCATGAACATAGGTAAATATCCTTACCAGACGCTTTCAGGAACTGTATATGAAAGTAACCAGCTCTATGTGAACAACATGGCCAACCCCAACCTGAAATGGGAAAAAGCAAGGTCGCTGAACTTTGGATTCG
>JBLNAO010000093.1:0-13833 GCA_050259395.1 Chloroflexota bacterium | reverse complement strand
GAGAGGAATGATCCTGTTGCTGCCCGGCCAGTTAATGGAGATCAACCTTCAGAACTGAGGCAATGGCCAGTACAGATGCATCTGGTAAATCCCGGCGCCAGTTATTTCAGGGATTCCGACCTGTTGTTTGCAGCCGATTGTGCAGCATTTTCGTTGGGTGGTTTCCACAGCAAATTCCTCAAGGGAAAATCGCTTGCAATAGCATGTCCCAAGCTCGATCACGGAGCTGAAGTATATATCGACAAGCTTGTTTCAATGATCGACAACGCTAAAATTAACACTATCACGGTAATGATGATGGAGGTTCCATGCTGCGGGGGACTTCTGCAAATGGTAAAAGCTGCCATGGCACGGGCTTCGAGGAAAGTACCGGTAAAGAAGATCATTGTCGGGATAAGCGGTGAGGTCCTGCAGGAAGAATGGGTGTAGTGGGTCTTGGAGTCTTGGGGTCCTGGGGTCTTGGGGTCTTGGGGTCTTGGGGTCCTGGGGTCTAGGGGTCTTGGGGTCCGGACGCCCAATATCATAATTTCTGTTCAAAAAACCATTTACATTTCTTTTAACTGAGCCGATATTTAGTTATATTTGAGACAGTGACCACTGTCACCGATATGCCTAAGCGCCTCAGTTATGAAGCTAAAACCTGACCATTTACAATCCTGCGGTAATTATTTCATAGGTCTGGACCTTGGCTCCGTCTCACTGAATACTGTTATTCTTGATGAAGAAAACAATATTCTTGAGGATTTTTATGATTACGTCCATGGCAAACCGTTTGATACGCTTAATATAAGACTTGAGAGTGTTTTTAAGAATTTTGAAAAAGGAAAGCTCCAGGGTATAGCAATAACAGGCACTGGTGGGAAGCTGGCGTCTGACCTTATAGGCGGCACGCTTGTTAATGAAATCATTTCACAGGCCACTTCGATAGGAAGATTATATCCTGAAGCACGCACTGTCATCGAGATTGGAGGAGAGGATTCCAAACTCATCCTTCTAGGGGAAGACCCTTCATCGGGAGAATCGAAGCTGGTGGATTTTGAGATGAACAGCGTCTGCGCTGCAGGTACAGGTTCATTTTTAGATCAGCAGGCCAGGCGAATTGGCGTACGCATTGAGAAAGAATTCGGTGAGATGGCGCTGCTGTCGCAGGATCCGCCAAGGATAGCAGGCAGGTGCAGCGTATTCGCCAAGAGTGATATGATTCATCATCAGCAGATCGCAACTCCGCTTCACGATATTGTCGCAGGATTATGCTTCGCCCTGGCACGAAACTACCGGAGCAATCTTGCAAGAAGAAAGGAAATAAAGAAACCTGTGGTTTTTTCGGGAGGCGTTGCGGCAAATGCCGGAATGGTAAGGGCTTTTAAAGAGGTGCTGGACCTGTCATCAGATGATCTGATCATCCCGGAACACCATGCGTCAATGGGTGCGATCGGGGCCGTCATGTACGCAAGATCCACCGGGATGCAGCCAAACAATTTTGCAGGACTGGAAAAGCTTCAGAATTATCTTTCAGCCAATTCAGTATCGTTTGCATCTCTTCCTCCTTTGAAGGAATCGGATGCAACGTATCTGAAAGATGTGAGTTTCCGGAAAAACGGTTCAAAGAAGTCGGAGGTATTTCTCGGCATTGACGTTGGATCGCTGAGCACCAACGTGGTTCTCATAGACAGGCAGCATAGAGTAGTTTCACGAAGATACCTCCCTACCGCAGGAAAACCGCTTGAGGCAATTCGCAACGGCCTTACAGAGATATTCGATGAAGTCGGAGAACACGTTGAAGTTGTTGGTGCAGGGACAACTGGATCAGGCCGTTATCTGACCGGAGATTTCATCGGTGCGGATACGATACGCAACGAAATTACAGCGCAGGCTACCGCTGCCATCGACTATGATCCCACTGTAGATACAATATTCGAGATCGGTGGCCAGGACTCCAAATACATCAGCATCGAAAATGGTGTGGTGGTCGATTTTGAGATGAACAAGGTCTGCGCCGCTGGTACAGGCTCCTTCCTTGAAGAGCAGGCTGAAAAGCTGGACATCAGTATAATAGATGAGTTTGGAACAATGGCTCTCGGCTCAGAATCGCCTGTCAAGCTGGGAGACAGGTGCACCGTATTCATGGAATCTGACCTGAATTCCTTCATGCAGAAAGGCGTGAAAAATGATAATCTTGTTGGCGGGCTTGCCTATTCGATAGTTTATAATTATTTGCAGAAAGTTGTGGGTGACAGAAAAGTAGGCAACAAAATATTTTTCCAGGGAGGAGTTACAAACAACAAGGCCGTGGTTGCTGCGTTTGAGCAGGTTACCGGTAAAAAGATAACAATCCCTCCGCATTTCGACGTTACCGGAGCAATAGGTGCGGCCATACTGGCTGAAAAGTCGATGGCTCCCGGGCAAAAAACAAGATTCCGTGGTTTCGGTGTACGTAATGCCAATTATGATCTGAGCAGGTTCGTTTGTCCGGCCTGCACAAACCATTGTGAGATTAGAAAAGTAAAGATCGAAGGGTTCGATAAGCCACTGTTTTATGGCGGGAGGTGCGAAAAGTGGGAAACGGATGACAGGAAAAAAACAAGAACAGACATACCCGATCTTTTCAAAAAGAGACTCGACATACTCATGTTTGGCTACACGGAAGATAAGCTTCAAAAAGCAACCACAATAGGTATTCCACGGGCATTGATGGCTTTTTACCAGCAGTTTCCGTTCTGGAGGACATTTTTTGAAGAGCTTGGCTTCAGGGTTATCGTATCGAGGGAATCCGATAAGGATCTTGTGACAAAATCAATAGAATGCATCACCACCGAGACATGCCTTCCGGTTGAGCTGATGCACGGACACGTTACAGATCTTATTGAAAAAGGCGCCGACTACATTTTCATTCCTTTCATTGTCAACGCCAGGGAGAAGAAAGGCAACCCGACCTTCAACTGCAACTGCCCGTGGGTGCAGACCTACCCGTTCATGGTAAAGGCGGCTCTCAAAGGCCGTGTGGACGAATCGAAGCTCCTTGTGCCAACCCTTCATTTCAGGTTTTTTGAAAGAGCGCTTATTCCTGAGCTGACAGAATACTTTAATTCGAAGTTCGGCATTGAGAAGGAAGAGATCAGACGAGCTGTTTACAAAGCTGATGACTGCCAGGTAACCTTTGAAAAGGATCTTGTAACGGCAGGAAAGGAAGCTATGGCGAACCTCCCCCCCGATTGCCGTCCTGCAGTGTTGCTCGGGAGACCCTACAACACCACTGATCCGCATCTTAATCTCGGGCTGGTTGAAAAACTGATAAACCAGAATGTAATGCCGGTACCGGTGGACATGCTGGATCTCAGCGGATACAATATCTTTGAAAATTACCGGAATATGTACTGGCCGAACGGTCAGAAAATAATTGCCGCCTCACAGCTTGTTGCTAAGACCCCCGGCCTGTGGGCTGTTTACCTCAGCAATTTCCGGTGCGGCCCTGATTCGTTCATCTGGCATTATGTCACTGAGGAGATGAAGGGGAAGCCCTTCCTTCACCTCGAGGTTGATGAGCATTCTGCAGATGCAGGAATGGTAACCCGAATAGAGGCCTTTCTCGACAGCTTAGAAGGTGCGGAGAAAAATGAAAAGAAAGAGATAAAGATCAACAGGCCAAGGAAAGGACCTGTCACACCAATAGATGGAAGGGTGCTTTATTTCCCTTATATGAATGATGCGGCTTATCTTGTTTCGGCAGCAGCAAGGAGTTGCGGGATCAGGTCGGAAGTACTGCCGAAGCAGACTGAAAAAGACCTCGAAATAGGGAGGAAATACACATCATCAAAAGAGTGCTTTCCGATGATATGCACAACCGGCAGCTTTGTCAAAAAGCTGACTGAACCTGGCGGCGATCCTTCAAAAATGACTTTCTTCATGCCCGACCATAACGGCCCTTGCCGCTTCGGGCAGTACAATCATTTCCACAGGATACTCTTCGACAGGCTCGGATACCATGAAGCCGAACTTCTTACCCCTTCGAACGACACATCTTATGCAGATGTTGCCGGCAATAAAAGCCAGAAGTTCAGGATCAATGCCTGGAAAGGTTTTGTTGCAAGCGATTTCCTGAGAAAAATCTATCGTGAGACAAGGCCGTATGAGATCAGGAAAGGTGAAACTGACCTTGTATACAGGGAATCCCTGCTCAAGCTAGAAAGATGCATCGAGAATGGTGCAGGAGGCCTTCACAGGATTTTAACCGGGATAACCCGCGATTTTCTTGCAATCAGTGTCGACAAAAGCGTCAGGAAACCTGTGGTTTCAATAATAGGAGAGATTTTCATGCGCGATAATTCTCCATGCAACGGGGGACTGGCTGACAGGCTTGAAAGCCTTGGCCTTGAAGTGGTTATTGCCCCCATTGCCGAATGGATCGTATATTCGACACACCGTTTTACACGCGACAGCCGCTGGAAGAATGATACCAGGGGAATTATCAAATCAAAAATACAGGGAGCCGGTCAGGAGCTAATAGCAAAATCATTGTTAAGGGGTATAAAAGAGTTCACCGATCATGAAAAAGATGTCTCATTGCACGATATGCTGAGTCTCTGCAATAATTACATCAACCAGTATTATGACGGTGATCCTCCCATTGCCCTGGGTACTTCCGCAGCGCTATATGACAGGGGAGTGTCGGGCATTGCTGCCATCCTGCCCTTTACCTGCATGCCAGGTACATTGATCGCCTCGGTGAGCGATATATTCAGGAAAAACCATTCCAATATTCCCTTCATAAATATTGCATACGACGGGCAGGACAACGTTTCGCTTGAGACCAGGTTGCAGGCATTCGCATTCCAGGTAAAGGAATACGCAAAAACAACAAAAATTAAGGACTTACACAGAGGGCCACAGCTGGTCACAGAGAGCCACATAGATTCAAATTAGCAGAGCTTTGTGTAACTCTCTGTGCCTACTCTGAGCACCTCCGTGTAAACAAGCGCTTATTCAAATACGAGAGTACCGAACCTCTCGTAATCATGAAAATTCTTCGTTACCGGCTGCCACGTCCAGTTGTTACGGTTATTATCATCGTAATCCACCCTGTACATGTTGGCTCTCCAGCGTGTACCTGGTTCCGGAATATTGTTGTTAAGAGGCTTCAGAAGCTTCCACGGGAAGAAAAATTCAGCAGTCCATGCTTTCACAGGTGCCATGCTCTTCTTCTCTCCTCCCCTTACCGCTGTAGCATGAATCACTTTCCTGTTCTCTTCATAATGAAAGGGCATCCATCTGAGCAATTCTCCCTGCTCGTTGGAGATGAGCAGCGGCAGTTCGTACCCGAGCGGAGAAATCTCATATTCAAAATATACAGGTGAACTCTCGTCGGTCCACAGGAAAACCTCCACAACATCTTCGGTCCAAAGATCCAGGAAATCAGCATTCATCTCAGATGTCAGCTTGTTGTCGAGACAGTCAAAAAGAAAATAGATTCCTTTTTCGGAATACAGAGTCTTCATTTTTGTGGTCAGATCCTTTCCATTACCGGCGCGTAATGAAAGATTGATCCATTCCACAGCTGACCATTCCTTTGCAAAACCGGAACCCGTCACCGGGAAGTCGCCTGATTTTTTAACAATTATTTCAGCGCTTTTGCCTGTCTGGGCAGATAAATGTAAGCTGCTCAGAATAATAAGGCTGAACAGGAAAAGTTTTTTCATATTTCTACTTTTTAAGAATTTTCAATGCATTATCCCTGTAAAGTTTTTTGAGTGTCTTGTCGCTCAGACCAAGGCCATACAGGCACCAGCGTGTGTTTGAAACATCCCATGCATAAAAATGCTCGTCTTCTGTTTCAAGAATATGAAATGAGTTCCTGTACATCGGAAGGCTGTATCCCTGGTCGGTTCCCCATACCATCCGGCTGGCATATTTTTCAATGAACTTACTGGCAAAACGGGGTATGCTCGCAACGTAAGCCTCCCTCTGGGAACAGTCGGCATAAAGGTTTGGGTACTTGTCAAACAATTCCCCTAACCTGTTGAGATCATATGTCAGATTCATAAAGTGGCAGGCAATAAATGTCGTCCGTGGATGCTTCTGAATTGCACTTTCGAGGGTGGCCAGCACCTCTTTGTGGCCGAGGATGTCTTTCTTGTTGTCGAGCCTGTAATAGTAGGCTTCATAAAGAAGATCGTTCTTTTCATCCATCTTCTCGTACATCCATATAGGGTCGGCCGCGTGAAAGTTGATAGGGAGTTTCAGGTCCGCGGCCCTCTCGAGCAAAGGATCAAGCCTGGGATCGTCGATGTGAAGCAGGCGGTTCGTATTCCTGACAAATCCCGCACCCTTGTCGCTAATCTCGCCTATGCCCTTTGCACCTTTGGCCACGCATCTCTCAAGCTCTGCAACTGCCTGTTTGACAAAGTCGGGCTTCTCATAACCTGAGAAATCGAAACCGCACCATAGCTCGAACCTGTCAGGATATTTCCCGAATACTTCTGCATACTGGTCAAATGCAGCACCGGTACCGCAAAAAAGTATTGTCTTCTGAACACCGGCAGCATCCATGTTGGCGATTATTGCTTTTGCGATGGAATCGAGATTACCTCCACCCCTGGGAGCATGCATATGCATGTCAATTGCTGAATACTTTGCCTTTTGAGGAAGGTGCTTCGGGACGTTAAATATCGACTGAGGATAATAGTCTTTCAGCAGGAGGCTGTCCTGCAATCCGGGCTCCCTTATCTGGCGCTGCTGAGCTAAAGTAATGTTTGTAATGACAAACAGGACTGCGAGTAATATTTTTGTTTTCATATTCCATTTTTTGGGAACACAGAGAACCACAGAGGATTCACAGAGTTGCACAGAGCTCTAATTCAGACTCTGTGAAACTCTGTGTCTTCTCTCCCGCTGTGCGGGACAAGTTGTGAAACTCTGTGTAACCGGATTTCACATTAAGTTGATTTTTTCTCTTGTCTTCCATTTGCCCCTGGTAAAGTCCGGAAAATCAATAGGTTTGCCTCTTTCAGCAACCGAAGCCTCCGTTATCGGAGATATTGCACTGCTTGTAACAGAGTCGTAAACATCCCAATCAGGGAGCCTGTTCTCACGAAGAGCAAGAGCAAGCCTGTGCCAGATATAGGGCGTCACGGAGCCGCCTCCTCCATGACCTTCGATCTTTCCTCCTCGCCTCGGGGGAGGATTGTAGTTTTTTATCATGGGGTGCTCATATTTTTCGAGGTATGGGGCAGCAGGTTCCCACTGGTGTTCCTGGGGGCTAAGCCCTTCGATATAGACCTTTCTGGAATCTGAATCTCCCAGGTAAACGCCTTTTGTACCCTGAATCCTGTAATGCTCCCGCGGATGAGGAGTGCTTGTATCATGGATAAGGGTCAGCATCTTGCCGTTGACTGTCCTTATCAGTGAAGCGTTGTAATTTCCAAGAGCGATCTCCTTCTTTGTCAGCGGATGATTTTTGTTCTTATAGTAAACGGCTGCATAATCATTCAGCATTCCGCCGAATGAGCTCATCGACACAAGGTAATCGATCCTGTCGCCATGATTGATGTCGAGTGCGGGAAGCATCTTGTTCATGGGATGATCCGGATAAAGATTGCCGTTCCTTTTTATCGAATGTGCAAGTCTCCAGGGTTCCTCATCCGGAGAAAACTTAACAAACCTTAGATCATGGATATACCCTGTTTCGGCATGAACAATATCCCCGAACATTCCCATCCTGATCATGTTGAGAACTGCGAGCTGACCAAATCCTTCGAGGCCGATCGTAGCCCATTTTCCCGTGCTTTCATAAGTCTCTACAATCTGCCAGGCTTCATCGAGAGTAAGTACGATCGGAACTTCTGAAACACAATGCTTGCCGGTCTTCATCGCGGCGAGACAGACCGGAGTATGCCATTCCCATGAAGTGCAGCAGATAACTGCATCCAGCTGCTCGTTATCACACATCCTTTTGAAATCGGTTACTCCTTTTCCGTACATTTTCGGTGTCGGAAGTCCTGCAGCTTCAATTCTTTCCTTAGCTTTTTTCAACCTGCCAGGCTGAATTTCACAGATTGCAGGAATGTCAATGCCTTCCATCCCAAGTGCACAGTTAAGGTGATAGGTTCCTCTGCCTCCGATTCCTACAAAGCCAAGCCTGAGAGTGCGATTGTTTCCCTGGTTTTTTCCTGCAACGGTTTTCGGGAAGACCATCCCGGGCAGCAGTGCAGCTCCGCCGGCTGCGGTCGTTGACATGCTGACGAACTTTCTGCGTGTATAATTGATCTTGTTCATGATTCTTTCAGTTTAGAGGTGGTAAATTAAACCTGTGGCATGATTTTCGGCCTTTCCTTCCATTTTCCTTTGGTGAAATCAGGAAAATCTACTGCCTTCGATTTATTCGCTACCGATTCGCATGAAAGAGGCACAATCGAGCTGCTTGTCACTGAATCGTAAACATCCCAGTCAGGAAGCCTGTTGCCGCGCAGTGCAGCCACCAGCCGGTGCCAGACAATTGGTGTCTGGCTGCCTCCTCCGCCATGACCCTCGATTGTTCCGCCCTTTCGAGGAGGAACTACCTGGCGGGGGACTTCGTACTGCTTGAAATATTTATCGGCAGGTTCCCATGTGTGGGGCTCAGGACTTAATCCATCAATGTAGATCCGTCTTTCGTCCGAGTAGTAAATGCCTTTCGTTCCCTGCATTCTGAAGTTCTCCCTTGGATGAGGTGTGCTGGTATCGTGAATGATTGTCATAATCTTCCCGTTGACCGTCCGTACAAGCGAGGCATTATAGTCGCCGAGAGAGTACTTCATGTTTGAGTACGGGGATTTCTTCCCATAGTTGAGTTCGGCATAATTCCTCAACATGACTGAATCCGTGCTCATCGACTGGATGTAATCGAACCTGTCGCCGTGATTAATGTCGAGCACGGGAAGCATCCTTGCCATGGGATGATCGGGATAAAGGTTCCCGTTCCTTTCTACCGAATGCTGAAGTCTCCATGGTTCTTCATCCGGTGTGAACTTCACCATCCTGAGGTCGTGAATGTAGCCTGTCTGGGCATGAACAATATCACCAAATAATCCTTTGCGGATCATGTTGATCAGTGTCTGGTCGCCCATTCCTTCGAGACCAATGGTTGCCCACTTACCTGTCTTCTCATAAGTTTCAACAAGTTCCCATGCTTCATCGAGGGTTATGCAGATAGGGACCTCAGAAACGGCATGTTTGCCGTTCTTCATCGCCGTTACACAGACGGGAGTATGAAATTCCCATGGAGTACAGCAGATAATGGCATCGAGTTCCTCTTCCTCCAATAACCTGCGATAGTCTTCAGGACCTCTGTCATACATCCGTGGAGTGGGCAGTCCTGCTTCCTCAATCCATCTTTTGGCCTGGTGGAGTCTGACAGGTTTTAGCTCGCATATTGCAGGAACCTCAATACCTTCAATTCCAAGGGCACAATTCAGATGGTAAGAACCGCGGCCGCCAATCCCGATGAAGCCTATGCGCAAAGGTTTCTCCCCGTCCTGTACACGCAGACCGGAAAGCATGGGTGCCACAATGTCCTTGTTATTTCCTGCAAGTGTCATAAAATTTCGCCTGTTGAATTTTCTGGTCATAATTCATCTGTTAAATTTTATTTTAAACTAAATAGATCAGGAATATAAGGCGTCCTGAACTTTCCTTAACAGGACCTCAACTTTCAGCCTGGGATCTCCATCTCCTAATGTTTCAAGAGGCAGATATCCCCTGTAACCACATTTACGTACAATACCGATAATTTTTGAATAATCAGTATCTACTTGTTTTTCAGCAATATATAATTTTTCCTTTAGCTGCCATGATATTGCATATTTTGCAGTTTGCTCAACATCCCTGTATGGATCACCGGAACGGTAACTTCCGATGTCAAGGAGCAGTCCGGTCCAATCAGATCCGATCAGCTTAAGCAGTTGTTCGACTTCATCCGGAGTTTTCAGGAAATCAAAATGGTTCTGAAGAGCCATCATTACCCCATGTGCTTTTCCAAATTCTGCACATTCGCGAATATCGTCCGCGATCCATTTGGCTTTTTCAACCCAGGGAATTTTGTCGTTCATCTGGTTTCCTGCAAAGATCCTTAACAGGGGTGCGCCAAGCTTTTCTGCAACAACAATCCACTCCCTTACGAGCTTCTTCTCATCCAGGCGCTTTACAGGATCAGCCCATGTGAAATCATTTCTCACCCCCGTACCGGAAATCCCGAGTCCAAGACGGAACGCTTTTCGTTTCACATGGTAAATAATCTCATCGGAAGGCACAGCAGGATACCCTGGAAAATAATAGCCGGTTATATCCACCCCGTCAAATCCTGTACTGGCACAGTAATCAAGCAGGTCGTCGAGCGACATCGATCCCTGGCTTAGCGGCCCATTGAATGAGTAGGCATTCAGGCTCAGTTTAAGGTTTTCTTTTGATGCATCCGGTAAAAACATATTCTTCTCCCCGATTCCCATGACCTCAGGTCGGAGAGTTGAAACTATTCCGGCCACTGCTATGCTCCTGGCAAAATCCTTCCTGGTGAATTTCTTATTCATATCGTTGGATATAAGGGTTTTATTCAATTTTAAATCCCAGCTCCTTAAGTTTACCCGAAATCATTTTATTGCCGCTCTTCAATTTCACACTGTAGGAAGTGAATTCCCGCCTGAGTGGATATTCTCCCCTGTGTTTTTCAAAATTGCCGGGCGAAAGCCTCAGCCGTATGTCATCCCGGTCGATGTTATATGTCCTCGTTACAGCTTCCCTGATAATATCAATATCGTTCTTGCCTTTACAATCAATTGCAATATCGGTGCCTGCCGGTATGGGAACATTCAACGGGTACCATTTTTTCAATGGCAATTCAAAATAACCGGCAAGAGAATTCACGACCATTGCGGTTCCGTTTGCTTTTCCGTCGGTAGAGTAACCGGCAATATGGGGAGTGGCGATAAAAGCCAGGTGCATCAGGTTCAGATCGATACCAGGTTCATTTTCCCATACATCGATAACAGCTTTTATCTTATCGTTCGAAAGAGCTTTTTTAATTGAAGCTGTATCCGTAACCTCGCCTCTGGATGAATTGACGAACCATGTACCTTTCTGCATTTTTTTAAAGCTCTTTTCGTCAAAGAGGTGGAAGGTTCGATCTTCTCCCGACATATTCAGAGGAACATGAACAGTGATGATATCTGAATTATATAGAATGTCACCCAGGAGTACGAAATTCTTTTTTCCTTCCTTACGTTCCCTCGGAGGATCGTTCAGAAGAACATTCATTCCCAGGGCACGGGCAGCTTTTTCCACCTTCGATCCTACATTTCCCACGCCAACTATTCCAATCGTCTTTTCTTCAAGTTCGAAATGATAGTCTTTTGCAATGCGCAGCAAAGCCGCGGTTATATATTGTTGTACGGATGATGAATTACAACCCGGGGCATTTGTCCAGTGTATGTTATTATTTTCACAATACCCGGTGTCAATATGATCAAATCCTATTGTCGCAGTTCCGATGAATTTAACAGTTGTACCCCTGAGAAGCTCTTCATCACACCTTGTCCTTGTACGTATCAGAAGCGCATCAGCATCTTTTATGATGTCATTCCTGATCTCTTTTCCCGGGACATATAAGACATCCGCAAAATTCTCCAGGGCGCCTCTCAGGAAAGGTATCTTATCATCCGCAACAATTTTCATCAGGATGCTTTTTTTGGACAAGTTAATATTTTTTGAATGTATTTGTTGAAATAAAGTCAGGTGGTGAGATCATGGGAATTACTCGATAAGCTTCATCTCATTCAGCAAATATCCAGCCCCTGCGAACTTGTCGATTATGAATAATGCATACCTGATATCCAGGCTTATATTGCGGCTTTGCTCAGGGTTAAAGTCCATGTCGCTTGCAACTCCTTCCCATGCCCTGTCGAAGTTGACCCCGATCAGGTGCCCGTCAGCATTTATAACAGGGCTGCCTGAATTACCCCCTGTCGTATGGTTATTTGCAATGAAGCAAATAGGGATTTTCCCGTTCACTGCATATCTCCCATAATCCTTGTTTTTGTATAGCTCCTTTAATTTATCCGGAACATCATAGTCGAAGACTTCGGGATTATCCTTTTCCATAATGCCTTCAAGCGTTGTAATACATTCAAAATTAACTGCATCACGTGATTTGTAACCTGCCACATTGCCATAAGCAACCCTTAGTGTAGAATTTGCATCGGGATAAAACATCTTTCCCCTTTCATACTCCATCTGTGCAGCCATGTACAGCCTGTTCAGGTTCTGTGCTTCCGAATTCAGCCTCGCCAGCTCTCCTGCAACATTTTGTGAAATGAAATCAGTCATGCTTCTTGCCAGGATATAGAACTTGTCTTTCTTCAACTTCCCAACAGATGATTTATTGAATCCCTGAACGAATTCAGTGAATCTTTTTTCATCACAGAATGGGCTCTTCGCAAAGAGTTTTTCAGCCGCAGCCGTAAAATTGCCTTTTGTCTCAATCCTGTATGAGATATATGCAGGAGCCAGCCATTTTTCTTCCAGGTTATTCCCGTACATCTGCATCACAGCAACGAACAGTCTCTTATCTGTCTGCACATTATAATCCTTGAACAGCGAAGGTGCGGATGCTGCAAGTCCCTCTTTCGCCTGCCTGACCGCCTCCTCGGGAGCATGGCCTTCAACAAGATCAGACAGAGTTTTCAGGGATGAAGCAAAACGGAAAGCTTCCGCCCCCCCGGTCACTTCGGATGTGTAACTGTTTACAAGCAGGTAATCTTTTAACGAGGCATAAACTTTCTCATATGAAGGAAGTATCTGACCGTACTTTGCTTTCGCAGCATCACCGGTATTCACCCATTTTGTAAATCCTTCTTCATATTTCTGCTTTTCAGCGATCGTGTTCATCTTATTGAGCCCGAGTATCTCTCCCTGCCATTTCTTCCATGAGTTTGCGATTCCCGATTTCTTGGCATAGTACTGAATCCTTACAAGAGGATCTTTCGCCATCTCCTCCTCCATGATGGAGATCTTACGGGTTCTTATATCGATAATTTTTGGATTGATATAGTTCTTTATCATATCGATATAATAGGAAGGGACATACTCATACGTTTGTCCCGGGTATCCGAAAACCATAGTGAAATCGCCTTCTTTAACACCTTTCAGAGAAATGGGGAAGAAGAATGCAGGTTTGTAAGGAACATTATCGGCTGAGTAATCAGACGGTTTGTTATCCTTGTCTGAATAAATCCGGAATAATGAAAAATCACCGGTATGGCGAGGCCATATCCAATTATCTGTTTCAGAACCGAAGTTGCCGATTGCTGCCGGTGGTGCTCCCACCATCCTGATGTCGCGGAAGATCTCATTTACAAAAAGGAAATACTGATTTCCCATGTAAAAAGGTCTTACTGACGCCCTGTACCCGGTCCCTTTCACGGCTTCGGCCATTAGTATGTCTGCATTAGCCTGGATTATCTTATCACGTTCCGCAGAGCTCATCTGGTCAGTAACACCATTAAGCACCTTATCTGTAACGTCTTCCATGCGTTTCAGGATGGTGACTGTAAGCCCGGGATTGGGAAGTTCCTCCTGCCGCGACATGGCCCAGAAACCATTTGCAATATAATCATGATCGAGGCTCGAATGGCGTTGAATCAGGCTGCGGCCACAATGATGGTTCGTAATCAGCAGACCCTCTCCTGAAATTATTTCTCCCGTACAACCGCCTCCGAAGCTGAGAACAGCATCTTTCATGCATGCTTTGTTTATGCTGTAGATGTCTTCTGCGGAAAGCTTGAATCCTTTCTCCTGCATCAGTTTGATGTT
>JBLNAO010000092.1:0-10405 GCA_050259395.1 Chloroflexota bacterium | reverse complement strand
ATTTCCCTGTTTCGTAAATTTATAGTAATTCTTAATCAATATTTAGCTTTAATTCACTTTTACCTGAAAATGAAACCAATCCCACGTAGAAAGTTCATCAGGGATACCGCCCTGGCTGGTGGCGCCCTGATGTTTCTACCCGTAATCAACGGATGCAGCCGGACTGAATCAACAGTTTCCGGAAACTACTTCCTTAAAGAATTCGGGATAGATGAATCCTTATGCCGGAAACTGCTGGCAAAAGCTCTCTCAAAAGGCGGCGATTTCGCTGATCTTTATTTTGAATTCACTGTTTCAAACAACCTCGGGCTGGAAGATGGAAAAGTAACCCAGTCATTTGGCAGCATATCACTTGGTATGGGAGTGCGTACCGTAAAAGACGACCAGACAGGATACGGCTTCACACAGGATCTTACGGAGGAATCGATGTTGTCGGCCGCGGCTACTGCATCGACGATCTGTTCGCTTAATGCGTCTGAACCCAATCCATTCCGCAAGCTACCGGCAGGCAACTATTATCCACTTGATCCTGATTTCAACGGAATACCGGCCAGGTCGAAGTTACCTTTGCTGCAGGATCTTAATCAGAAATGCTTTGCAAAATCTCCTGAAATAATGAAAGTTTCCGCAAGCTTCTCAAGTGCCCTGAAACGGATGTATGTCGTTACCAGTGATGGTGTTGAAGCCGAGGACCTCATTCCATCGGGATATATTGCGGCAAGTGTCACCGCAGAGAGGAATGGAAGGAAAGAACAGGCATTCTGGAATCTTGGTGGAAGGCGCGACTTTTCATACTACACCCAGGATGTTCTCGATAAAGTTGCTTCTACTTCAGTAAACCATGCCATCACCTCACTTGAGGCAATACAACCACCTGCCGGAGAGATGCCTGTAGTCCTCGGACCGGGGATTACCGGAATTCTACTTCATGAGGCGATAGGTCATGGCATGGAGGCTGATTTTAACCGGAAGAAAACCTCGACATTCTGCACGATGATCGGCAGGAAAGTGGCAGAACCTTTTGTAACCATAATCGATGACGGCACCAATATGAATCTTGCAGGCAGCATCAACGTCGATGATGAAGGTGTGCCCGGGCAGAAGACTGTCCTTGTGGAAAACGGAATACTGAAGGGCTACCTTCATGATAAGATCTCTGCAAAACAGTACGGCGTGCCATCAACTGGCAACGGCCGCAGGCAGGACTACCAGAATTACCCGATCCCGAGGATGAGAAACACGTACATGCTTGGAGGGGACGCAACCCCCGAAGATGTGATAAAGCAGGCCGGAAACGGCATTTATGTTGAAACAGTGGCAAACGGCCAGGTCGATATAGGTGCAGGAGATTTTGCATTTTATGTTGCAAAGGGAAGACTTATTGAAAACGGGAAGCTTACAAAACCGATAAAAGATATGAACATCATGGGTAACGGCCCCAGGATGCTTGCAAACATCACCATGGCGGCAAATGACCTTGAAATGTCGCAGGGTGGCGCAGGTTATTGCGGGAAAGGACAGATGGTACCGGTGGGATTCGGATTGCCGACATGCCTTGTCAAATCACTTACAGTCGGAGGAACCAAACAGAAAGGAGGCATGTCATGAAAAAAGAAAAGCAAATGAGCTTTCCTGAGCTCGCTGAATGGGTGATAAACCGTACACTGAAAGCCGGAGCAAAGGAATGCCGGGTCAGTCTTTCAAAAAGACGACTTGTGGAAATAAATTACCGCCAGAGGAAACCTGACACCCTGAAAGAAGCCTCAACACGCAACCTGAACCTTGAAGTTTTCGTGGACAACAGGTATGCAAACCAGTCGACGCCTGATTTCAGGACCTTAAGCCTGGAATCTTTCATCGACGGGCTTATCGACAGTGCCAGGATAATGGAAGAAGATCCATTCCGTACGTTGCCGGGCCCCGAGCTATATTCCGGCAGATCAACTGCCGATCTTCAACTGGCCGATCCGGGTTATGACGAATTAACTCCTGAAGCACGACATGCCATGGTAAAGGAGGCCGAGGACGCATGCCTTGAAAAAGGTGGTGAAAAAGTCATATCGGTCGAGACAGGTGAATATGACCAGAAGTATGAAGAATACATCAGGACAAGCAACGGTTTTGAGGGATCAGCAATAGCAACGGTCTACCAGCTCGCAGCTTCCATGTATGCACAGGATGAAGGCGACAGGCGACCGAACGATTACAATTATGCCGTCTGCACTCACAAAAATGACATGCCCTCGCCACAAAAGCTGGGATCGGAAACTGCATTAAGGACGCTCGGTCAGATGGGTGCAAAGAAAATCGGAACTTCCACGATGCCAATCATCATTGATAACAGGATTGTCGAATGGATATTGGGATTCCTTTTTGCCCCATTGTCAGGCAGAAGCATCCAGCAGAAAAGATCCTGCTTTGCAGATAAAAAGGGACAGAAAATCGGAAGTGATCTCTTTACCCTGACAGATGATCCATTCATCCCGAAGGGTCTCGGATCAAGGCTTTATGACGGAGACGGATTTGCTACCAGGAAAAAAGATATTTTCACGGCAGGAGTATTGAACGATTTCCTGATAGACTGGTATTACAGCAGGAAACTGGAATGTCAGCCGACGACAGGTTCCTTCAGTAATATTATCCTGCCCCCTGGTGAAAGATCTCCCGAGACCATCATCAAAGATCTCCCGAAATGCCTGCTGATCACCAACTTTATAGGTGGCAATTCGAATGCGACCACAGGAGACTTCTCAATAGGGATCTTCGGGAAGCTGTATGAAAAGGGACAGTTCAAACAGAATGTTGCCGAGATGAACATCGCTGATAATCATCTTAATTTCTGGAATAAGCTCGTTGAAGTTGCAAATGATCCGTGGATCTACAGTAACGTGCGTGTTCCAAGCCTTGTTTTTGACAATATTGTCATATCAGGGATTTAGAGAAGGGATAGAAGAGGCTGTCTCAATAGCTCCTTTGTGATCCTTCGTGCAAACGTTCGTGTCCTTAGTGGTAAATAAAAACATTGAACCACAAAGACCACGAAGTTCAGCACAAAGTAACACTGAGGGAAAACCGATAGGAGAATTGAAGTTTGAGGCAGTCTCTTTTTTGATAGATTAAGGTGACTTCTTATTGATAATCTGCCAGACCAATTTTTTCAAGAAGCGCCTGAAACCTGGGATCCGAACGAAGAAAATTAAAATCGTAACAGCAGTTTATCCTGAAAAAAGCAGGTGTGTGATTTTTATATGCATTTTCCAGACATCTGATTGCCTCATCCTTTTTACCCAGCTTTGAATAGCGCGTGGCGTTAGTATAGTAATTTTCCGGAAAAGCTTCAATCAGCTTATACAGTATTCCGTCAAATCCCGCACTATCGTAAATCTCCTTCGCCCATTTCATATTTCTTGCCGCCATCGACTTTTCAGAATTAAAGGATAAGGACTCCTGTAATGATTCAAATGCCTTAAGGTCTTCGCCCAGCCTCAGATATGAATTGATGAAATATTGATAGGTATTAATGCGCCCCGGAGAAAGTTCCAGGCTTTTCCGGGCTTCACTTATCGACTCGTTGAACTTCCCTTCATTATAATAAAGATCAGCGCTCCGGTAACGATAGTCTGGCTGAAAAGGATTCATTTCAATAGCCTTGTTCATCAATGATCTGGCTTCCTTTTTCTCCCTGAGCACATCAAGCAACTGTGCATATTGATAATAAATTTCCGGATAGGTTGGATTTAGGCTGATCGCAAGTTTAAACTCACCTCTTGATTCTTCCCACTTCATGTCCCTGTAAAATCGTATGCAACCTAAAGTGCCATGAGGCTCAGCTAATGTATTATCAAGAGAGATTGCTTTCATTGCCATACTTTCAGCTTTAGCATACGTTTCACCTGTTTTGCCGTATTCCACCTGGCTGTTTACCACCTGGGCGTAGTAGCTGTCAGCCAGCCCGGCATAAGCAGGTGCATAGCCTGAATCGATCGACAACGCCTTTTCATAATATTCAATACTCCTCATAAGATCATCTTTGGATTGCCTGTTCCAGAAAAAACGTCCCTGCAGAATAAGATTGTAGGCTTCAGGATTAGCATCGGATTTATCGTTTATTATATTTTTCCTGTTGCCTGCACCACCAGGATGCAGCTCATTCAAAAGAAAAAATCCTGAAATAATGATAAGGCTGATCACAACACCAATAATTAAAGTCCTGTAAGATTTTCGGGGAAGCGATTCGTGTTTTTGTGTGTTATTATCAGGGCAGTTCTCCGGAGAATCGTGACATTTTATACCTTCAATCAACTCCCTGACAGCAATTGCCGACTTATTGATCTGATTTTTGTACTTAGTGCCATTCAGGTTCTTCTCTTCTTTATCTTCCGGTGAAAGCGGCCTGTTGACACCTGCTTCCTTATATATGAATTCGACTCCTCTGAGAACTCCGAGCAGAACCGACTCATATTCCTTAATATCTGATGGATCCGGATCATGTATTTTGACCGGCATAACCCTGCTGGCTACATTCCCGTTTGGCAGCTTCACCTTAAGGCCAAACTGATCTCCGCAAGCCATTTCCACAAAGGCTTTGAACTCATGTTCCCAGGCAAAAGATTTCGGATCGCAATAGGTTCGTGAAATTATGGGGATTAAGATAAGGCACTTGAGTTTTTCCTTCAATGAAGCATCGACATCATCAGTTTCGAGCAGACCATCATGAGGATTGATGTCGAAATAAACACTTATCTCCTCCTTGAAAGTTGATTCGAGCTCATCCTTCAGGTTTTTGACAAACTCCGTCACCCAGCCGTCGTGTTTGTTGTCTTTCTGGCGGTAGGAAATGAAGATGTCGTAGTTGTATCCCTCAATGATGCTTGCCATAGAATTAGTGTCTATGGGTCAATGAGTCGCGCGTCTATGAGTCTTTTGCTTATGTAAAATTACTAAAGATGTTGATACAAAATGGCTTTGTGCATATTATTTTGAACATACATGTATGACCGTCCTGCTGACAGCTCCCACTGACGATCCTCCGGATGTCAGTGCAAGTGTCCACGCGGGCAGTCCTCCTCCATCGGAGTTACGCAGAGTTTCAAGGAGTTTTAACAGTCATTGCTTATCATTCATCCCTTGAACCTTACTATTTGAAAAGCTTTGGTGCAAACTCCGAAAGGTAAAGCCTCCAGTTAACCCAGATATGCCCGCCTTCGCTTTCGCGATATTCGTAAGGCATTTTGATCAGATCCATTTTGGCCCTGAGTTCAGCATTGTATTTATACAGGAAATCGGTTTTCCCGATGCCTATCCAGTAAAGCTTGTAACCATTGTTCTTCTGGGCTTCGAGGGTCTTGTCGAAATCAGCATAGACTTTCGATGTTTCCTTTTCATTAGGCATAATAGCGGCGGAGAACAATCCGACATAGTCGAAAGTGTTGGGAAAGTATCTTGAAATATGAAGTGAATGATATCCGCCCATCGACAAACCGGCAATTGCCCTGCCTTCTTTTTTGTTGATCACGCGGTAGTTGCTCTCGACGAACTTCACAATGTCCATAAAGGTTTCTTCATATTTGCCGTCCATTGTATTTGGAAGCTGCATCGTTGGTTTATAGAATCCCTTGTCGGATTCGCCAGGAGCGGCAGACTGGGAAACGTTACCGTTTGGCATAACGACGATCATGGGAACGGCCTTGCCCTGGGCAATCAGGTTGTCCATAATCTGGGCTGTCCGGCCAAGATTGATCCATGCTTCCTCGTCACCGCCCATGCCATGCAGCAGGTAAAGAACAGGGTATTTTTTACTGCCTGATACCTCATATCCTGCGGGTGTATAAACTGTTATTCTGCGTGTAATATTGTTGCCCGGAGAATCATACCACCGGCGGGCCACGGTGCCGTGAGGCACGTTGTTAACTTTATAGAGGTCAGCTTTTCCTCCTCCGACAATGAAGATGTTTGTCACCGTCGCAACATCGCGATTGAGGTATACATTGCTGGGATCGGTTGTTTTCACGCCGTCAACAATGAAAGCGTAACCATAGAGTTCGGATTCGAGTTTTGGAGAGGTGTATGTCCAGACACCCTTTTCACCTTTTGTCATAACGGCTGAACCGGGAGTGTATCCCTGGGCCGGCAGCCAGTCGCCTGTGATCTTCACCTCCCTGGCATCAGGAGCCTGGAAACGGAATGTCACTGTATTGTCGCCGTTTATTTCGGGTGAAGTGATGTTTGCGCCACCGAACAAAGCCTGCTGTGCAGGAGATGAATGATAAATGAAAAGGAAAGAAATAAGGATAAACGATTTGATGATGAGGTTCTTTTTCATGTATTGGTTTTATCAATTAGACTTTTGAAGAATTGAATTTATTTCATGCGGATGTTTTATTTGATCTTTCGGGTTATTTCAGGCTGATATTTAAGATCTGTCCATTCTCAATTGTGTAAGTTTTATTGAAGTCGCCTGCTGTCACTTCAAGGTTCAGCTTACCGGCATTCCTTTTCACAAAAACATTAACGGATTTTCTTCCGCACACCACCAGGTTCGAGAGCGACATTTCATTCCATTCTTTTGGAAGCTGTGGCTTCAAAGAAAAGGAGGTGAGTCCTGTAGGCCGGAAACCGAAAAATCCCTCCGTGATGATCCGGCAATACAGTGCACTTTCAGCGGACAGATGACGTTGATTACCTTCCGGCCAGGCTTCCACAGGATATGGAACATGGTCGCCGAGAAGCCGTTTGCGTGAATAGCTCAGCATGAAAGGCATGGCTCTGTCGGCTGCGCCTGCTGAAATTACCCCCCGAAGTCCGTAAAGCGTCGAACGGTCCCAGAAAGTGGTTGATCCTGCCTGTGTAAGTAATCCCTGTTCTGTCCAAAGCTTCGGTGAAAATAGTGCATCGATCGTTCCAGGAGCCCTGTCGAAGATCCCTGAAGTGAGAGGAATGCATATCCATGACCGCAGCACGTCGTTGCCGTCATAATACCGGTAAGTGTGGAAACCATCCATAGTGGCGCCGAAGTACTTTTCAATGCTGGCTTTAAGATTGCCGGCCATTTTAGTATAACTGTTCACCAGGCTTTTCGGCTTTCCGAGATCAGATGCCAGGTATGAAGCTGAAATGAGAGCGTCGTAGAAAAGCGATGATGTACACAAATTGGCTTTCCCGGCGGGGAATCTTCCTTCAAGCTCATCGCTGTCGGAGGCTACAACACCATCAGGCGTGAGCTTCCTTTTGCAATATTCTATACACCATTCGATCAACGGCCATAGCTCTTCAGCTGTTTTTCTATCACCCAGAGCAAGTGCAAATCTTGAGGCACCGTAAGCAATCATCGCCTGATCGCCCCGATCGCCTGCTCCGTTCCAGAAGTCAGTTCCTTCGGCAATTATTGAACTCGGAATAGGTTTGTACTCAGGATTCATATATTTTGCAAACCAGCTCCACGAGACTTTTCCCGCTTCAATGGCTGTCGGATATCCCGTATATGCGAAAAATGGGTTGGCGTATTCTGCCTGGTCGTTAGCCCAGATCGCCGCGTAGTAAGTTGCGCCTCCGGGGGAATGCACGAGTCCCCCTTTTGTCTGGTAGATGCTCTCCATGGCCCGGATCTTTGCAAAAGCGAACATCCGGTTCAAAACTGAATCAGGACAATTAAATACCAGGGTTGAAAACATCCTGTCAACGAAAGCAACCCTCTGTGCCAATTCATTTTTGACATCAAATTCCGGCAGCTTTTCAGAAACCCTTTTCCCGGTAAAACTTGTCATGAATGAAGCCGATTCTCCCGGTTTAAGTGTAAAAATACCGGCTCCCTGAATGTTTGCCGCCAGTTCATAAACTCCGTAGAAGCTTTTTTCCGGATGGCTCCAGGTCTTCTTTTCGAAATTCTCAACATCAACAGTCACGTTTTTTGAAGAGGTATTCGTAATGGAGTATATCTCAAATGCTGCAGGCTTGTCGGCAGAAGGAAAGATCACCCTCGTAAAAGAAACAACGTTACCCAGGGTCCCTTCAATTGTAAGAACGCCTTTAAGGCTGAACCTGTTTACCATTTCAGCTGCAGGACGGTTGTTAACCTTTATAACCGGTGATGATTCCTGTCCGAAGGAATAAATAAGGCTTGCATGTGTATCGTTGGGAACGGTCCTGAGCATGGGAAAGATGAGCTGACGGTTCAGCACAAGACGTCCTTTGTCATCCGTACCATAGGTTATGATCGCTGAGATGAATTTTCCGCTCATCTCGACATTATCGCTGTGAGCTTCACCTTTCCTGACTGTCCATGAGATGGCCCCACCAGGCTCGATCTTCCACCTGTCCTGTGCGAAAATGGTTGCAAGTGAGAGGGTCAATGCTAATGTAAGAAGAAATCGTTTCATATTGTCCTGGGTCTTGAAGAATGTAGTTTCAGGTCCGCACTTTACGCTTTACGCCCCGACACTAGCGGTCGGGATCTTCGCTTCGCTTCGACTTTACGCTTTTCACTTTTTCCTTTTTCCTTACTTTTTCAATAACTGCTCCGTCGCAAGAACAAGGAACATAAAGTTAGTCGCTCCCCCTCCCATCACGTATTCCTGCTGCTGCCAGAGGAAAGGCCATTCAAGAAGCTCAGGGAAATCAGGACGTATCAATGCTGTTCCAGATGACACTCCTCCAGGTATGTAGGACCAGTCGGCACGGTTCACGCCATAGGCAACAGTTGTTGACCTGGCTCCAACACCTGAAGCAAATGAAGAGGTATTCGAGCCGGGGTGCACCCCAAGAATGAAGTTCAGCGCATTATAAATATAATCTGCCTGGAAAATATCGGGAAATGCCTTGTGAAGATAATATTGCCTTACCCCGAAGCTCTGGATATCCCAACCTGCTCCCCAGATATTGGGCCTGTAAGGAACCCCGAATGGTGTCTCTGCTCCCTGCTTCATTATCTCAGCTGAAAAAGCCGACATTTCCTTTTTGATTTTCTCATTAAGGGAATCATTACCGATCACAGGCAGTGATCGTGCCACGAGCCATCCGAGGTTTCGTATATCTTTTAGCAGGGAAGCTTCATTCTGAATAATGAAATCCCTGTACTCTTGCTTTCCTGTGGTCAGTAGAAGCTCAGAAGCAGCATGAATCTTCGAAGAGATGGCCCTTCCCGGCAACTGGCGGTCGAGATGGAAGATCGTTTCTGCGAGATCCAGGCACTGAGCGCTGAGAGTGTCATTAAAACCTTTGAGCACCCTTGCCGCTGCAGCCATGTGAGCAGCAGTTGTCAGCTCTCTTGAAGGGTTGTTTTCGGTAAAAACCCAATCATCATCATTCTTCCAGGAATGTGTTGCAGTTTTTTCTCCATGGCCGAGTGAAGAATCATAAATAAGGCCGTCTGTCATATTCACACCATCCCCAAGCAGCACATACTGCCTGAGTCCCGGAGTTATGATACCACGATACAGCCGGCCAAGATTCCGGTATCCTCCGATAACCGAGAGCGAGCCATGCTCAATCTGCTGGAGAAGGTCGGGCTTGCCATCGGGCTGATGTATTTCGACAATCCTTGAATGCTGGTCGATCGATGTCTCGTCATACTTCACGCCAAAGGCTTCATAAGCCTCCGTCAGAATGTACACCTCGCCGCTCTGCGATTCCACCCGCAGGTCATAATCGCCTGCGTCGTGCCATCCACCGATGTTCAGGCCCGGGACATGTTCGCCCGACTTATAACTGGTCAGAGTCGAAGGTCCCTGGAGGTACCCGTCGAAATGGTTCAGATCTGTCGGGGCCATAAGTGCATCATCCATGTGGCACAAGCCATGCCAGACCCTGTACTTGTCGTTTACCTGCATATGGCACATCTGAACAGGCAGGAAATATTCGAGCGTTGGCTGCCAGACATGACGTTCATACACATCAGGTGAAATTCTGAAAGGCTGTGATTGAGACTGTCCATACTTTAATATATATGTACCGGTTTCAGTCACTTTCGAGAAGTCGAGCTTCAGGTAATTGTACCGGAGAAATGATGTTCCTGCGTCCGGTTTCAACGACATCACAAGCTGTTGGGCACCATCCGGAACGATCCTGTAAAGCTGAATGTTCAGCCTTTTAGTATCATTTTTGTCGAGTTCAACAAAAGCGGTTTTGCTCTGGGATGGCTTGTAGCCAATTTGTGAGACATGGATGACAGGCTCTCCGATCCATCCGGCAATAACATTCGGAGTTATCACCCATTCGATGGCATTTTTCGTGGAGCCTTCCGGAACGAGGGATCTCACTACAAACCAGCCATTGTTATGAAGATATCTTCCGTCAATGAGCTGGAGTTCGCCGGTGTTTGATTGTATGGTGAATCTAAGTTTTTCGTCCTCAGGGGCAACTGAAAGCTTTTTCCCGGTTGCCATCGGGGCGGCAGCCACAAGCTCTCCTT
>JBLNAO010000091.1:0-3734 GCA_050259395.1 Chloroflexota bacterium | reverse complement strand
CTTTTTTGTGGTTACAATTTTATCTCTACGAGGATATCGTCTTTCATCACATTGGTGTTTGCCTTTGTGGTCACCCGCGTTATCGTTCCGTTAACCGGGGAAATGATCTCATTCTGCATTTTCATTGCCTCAAGGATCACAATGGGTTCGCCTCTCAAAATGGGTGCACCCTCACGAACGAGCACATCGATGATCTTTCCAGGCATGGGAGCCTTAATGAACTCGTTTTCAACCTTGTCGCGCTTTGAGTCGAGCACCTTCATTCTCTGCAGAGAGAAAGGGGTTTCAACAGTGAAGGTGTAACTTATATCGTTAAAGAGTATCTCGTATTTGTTCTGACGCGATTTAACTATTTCAACAGGGTACTTCCTGTTTTTCCATAAAATATATGTTCCAAGCTTCTCATCAGCTTTGAGTTTAACATCATACTCCCTTTTCCCTATCTTGATTGAATGTTTTAGGGGCAGGTTGAAAGCGAATTTCTTTTTTTCCGAGGAAAGAGCGTAAAGCTTTTTTATCTGAAGGTTATCCTTTGCCATCTTTGAGTGAATTAAAACTGGTTCATCCTTTTATTAAGCAGCCATGGATTGATATCTTTTCCATGCCCGAAATCCACATTGATGCTGTCATCCGCAAGGTTCTCGTCAACAAACAGCTTCGTAGCAAGCCATGCGGCAAGCAGCTCCTCGTACTCGCTGTTGTAATAGTATTTCTCCAGATCTTTTTCGATGAAAGCTGTGGTGAAATCGCCACTGATGAATTTTTCATGCCTTACAAGCATACGGAAGAAGGGGAGGGTGGTTTTGGTTCCTTTTATCCATACCTTGTCGAGAGCCATTTTACAGTTCTTAATCGCTTCCTTCCGGTCTTTGCCTTTCACAATCAGTTTGGCAATCATTGAATCGTAACTTGCCACTATCGATGAGCCGGCCTGAATGCCTGTATCGACCCTGACATAAGGATCTGTGGGCATGCTCAGGCTCTGTATCTTGCCCGGATCAGGAGCAAAGCCAGCTTGCACATCCTCTGCATTAATGCGGCATTCTATTGCCCAGCCTTTAAGCTTTATGTCCCTTTGACTGAATTTCAGCTCTTCGCCATTCGCGACACGGATCTGCTGCTCTATCAGATCTATTCCGGTGATGATCTCTGTTACCGGGTGCTCGACCTGTATCCTGGTGTTCATTTCCATGAAGTAGAAATTCCTTTCGGAATCCAGGAGAAATTCAACTGTTCCGGCGGAATAATAATCGACTGCCTTCGCTATCTGGACAGCCATACTTCCCATCTTTTCCCTCAGTTCGTCGTTAAGGGCCGAAGATGGTGCTTCTTCCAGGAGCTTCTGGTGCTTCCTCTGTATTGAACATTCCCTTTCTCCCAGGTGGATGACATTGCCTTTTGTATCTCCAAGTATCTGGAATTCAATATGTTTTGGATTTTCTATATACTTCTCGATGAAAACGGACGGATCGTTGAATGCTTTTTCCGCTTCCTTGCTTGCCAGGTTGAACATCTTTTCCATCTCTTCGGCTTTCCTGACAATTCTCATGCCTCGTCCACCTCCTCCGGATGCTGCTTTGATAATGACAGGATATCCGATTTGATCAGCAACCTTTACTGCTTCTTCATCATTCGATATATTTCCCTGGCTTCCCATTGCCATTGGTATTCCACCAGCCAGTGCGATACGCCGGGCGATAGTTTTGTTGCCCATTTTGTAGATGGCATCCGGCGACGGTCCAATAAATATTATCTTGTTATCGAGGCACTTTTGGGCGAAATATGCATTCTCAGCAAGGAAACCGTATCCCGGGTGAATTGAATCAGCGCCTGTTTTCAAAGCAATCGAAATAAGCTTTTCTATATCGAGGAAGACCGGGATCTCAGAGCTGTCGTCGGTATTGTCGTAAACTTCATCCGCATAATCAAGATACATGGCAGCAGGCTCGGCAGCGGTTTGTACGGCAACGGTGCTGATCTTCATCTTCCTTGCAGTCCTCATTATCCTGATTGCAATCTCGCCGCGGTTTGCGATTAATATCTTTCTAATTTTCATTCAGTCGAATTAATAATATTATTAAATCAGAGCGGCATGTTGCCATGTTTTCTCTGGGGCACTTTCACCCACTTGTTGCTGAGCGCCTCGAGGGCTGACAGGATCTTTTTTCTTGTAAGGGCAGGGTCAATAACTTCATCGATATAACCCAGCTCGTCTGCAATGAACGGATTTGCAATTTTGTCCCTGTATTTTTTCACAAGTTCCTTCTTCATTTCGACAGGGTTCTTTGATTCAGCAAGTTCACGCCTGTATAGAATAGCCACAGCGCCATCCGGGCCCATAACGGCTATTTCAGCCGAAGGCCAGGCAAAGTTGAAATCACCTCCGAGATTCTTGCTGTTCATTACGATGAATGCGCCGCCATAGGCTTTCCGTAGAATTACTGTGATCTTTGGAACAGTTGCCTCACTGTAAGCAAATAGCATCTTTGCACCATTTCTTATGATACCTGCATGCTCCTGATCCACTCCGGGAAGGAATCCGGGAACATCTTCGAGGGTTACGATGGGAATGTTGAATGTGTCGCAGAACCTGATAAACCTGGCGCCTTTAACAGCTGAATCTATATCCAGAACGCCGGCAAGCACTTTAGGCTGGTTTGCGACAACACCTATTGTTTTCCCTTTTAACCGTGCAAATCCTGTTACCAGGTTTGCACCATATAGCTCTGATGTCTCGAAAAAGCTGTTGCGGTCGAATATCTGGTTGATGATATCCTTAACATCATATGCTTTGTTAGGATCTTCAGGCACCATCTCGCGCAACTTCTTGTTCACTTCGGGGATGGAACCGTCATCCGGCACAATGGGAGGGTTTTCGACGTTGTTCGAAGGAAGGTAGGAGAGGAACTTTTTCAGGGCAAGAATGGTGTTTTCCTCATCATCATAAATCATGTTGGCAACACCGCTTTTTCTCGCGTGTACCTCGGCCCCCCCAAGCTGTTCGAATGTAACATCCTCATTAAGAACTTCCTTCACGACATTAGGACCGGTAACGAACATGTAGCTTGTATGATTGACCATGAACACCCAGTCGGTGAGGGCAGGTGAGTAAACAGCACCGCCTGCAGCTGGACCCATGATCACAGATATCTGCGGAATGATGCCTGATGAATGAATGATATTATGAAAGATGGCTGCATATCCGCTGAGACTTGCCACACCTTCCTGTATCCTGGCGCCTCCGGAGTCGATAAGCGCAATGATCGGCGAACCCATCTTAAGGGCCATTTCCTGTATCTTCGCAATCTTCTTTGCATGGACGATACCCAGGGAACCTCCCATGATTGTGAAATCCTGGGCATAAGCAAACACCAGTCTCCCGTTAACCTTGCCATGACCGACAATTACCCCGTCGCCATAGGATCTTTCCACTTTGCCGAATTCCACAGGCTGATCAGCAGGAGTGACAAAGGCGTCAATCTCCTCGAATGTGCCCTGGTCGAAAAGAAGACTTATTCTTTCCTGGGCAGTTAATTTTCCTTTTGAATGCTGTTTCTCAGCCTGTTTCGGACTGTATTGTTTTTTAATGACTTCCTGTCGTTCGGCGAAAGCCTTATAGTATTTCCGCGATAAATCCATAAATTTTCAATTAAGCGGAGTCAAAAATAATCAAACTATCGGGATATACAAAAAAGTTCGACCATTCTGATTTGGCCGTTGCAAAAGCATGGAAA
>JBLNAO010000090.1:0-3460 GCA_050259395.1 Chloroflexota bacterium | reverse complement strand
CTGTATGGTGAGGCGCTGGGCCTGGGCACCTGCTGGAACGGATTAATCCAGGGTGCAGCGGCGGGAGATCACCTGAAGGGTTTCAGAAAGCTTTCTGATTACCTCGGGATACCTGCAAATCATAAATGTTATGCTGCTATGACTGCCGGATATCCATCAGTAAAATTACACATGATCCCCGAGAGGAAGGTGAATGTCGACTGGATTGGAGGGTTTAATCAATCTCATCACTGAATCCCCTGACGGAACTGATTGTTCTATAATTTTTGTAACTTTTCCCGGACGGACAGGTTGTTATTTAAAAAGTTCCTTTTGGACGATAATGCAATAATGTCGCTCGTGACTGGCGGTGAAATAAGCGCCATGGGCATTTTGTATGAAAAATACAAAAAGCCCCTGTACGGCTATTTCCTTAAAGTCACTCTCGGCGATTGTCATACCAGCGAGGACCTTGTGCATACTGTCTTTTACCGTGCCATAAAATACAAAGCCTCTTTTAAAGGACAGGGAAGCTTTGCAAAGTGGTTGTTTCATATTGCACATAATGTATCCATCGACCAGAAGAAGAAAGTTACAGGCATTATCGAATACACGGCTGATATTTTACATGGTATCCCTGTCAGGTATGATGACCAGGATGATAAGGCTCAACGAAACGAAAACCTCGAAACCCTCAGGAAAGCTCTGGGCAAACTGACAAGCGAGGAAAGAGAGCTGGTGACCATGTGTAAGATCGAGTGCCTGAGATATTCAGATGTAGCTGATATCATGGGTATCTCCGAGAGTAATGTAAAGGTAAGGATGTTCAGGGCAATACGTAAGCTCAGGGACATTTTTATGAAACTTGAAAAATGCAGGTATGAAAAAACGGGATCTTAGAGAAAAAGCTGCCGATCTCCTTAAAAATGATCTGGCCCCGGGAGAGGAACAGGAGATCATCAAAGAACTGGGGAATGAAGGCATCACGCCTGAAGAGATAGAATCGCTGAAGGAGATGAGCTCCGGCATTGAAAATGCATTTGACCACAATCCCTCCGGGAGGATGGATGATATGTTTTATTCCATGCTTAAGAGTGAAACGAGGAAAGAGGAGCAGGGTGAATTAAATTCAATTCCCGCCTTAAGAAACAAATATACCTTGATGCTCGTTGCCGCTGGAATAACATTGTTCATCCTTGGCTGGTTCTCGGCTTCCATGTTTAAAGCTTCATCTTACAACAGTGATGAGCTAGCGGGCCTTTCCGGTGAAATAAAAGATCTCAGGGAAACGCTGGTACTTACAATGCTTGACCAGGCCTCTGCTTCTGAACGGATAAAGGCCGTCAATATGATCAAAGAGCTTGATAGTTCAAACGAAAGGATCATCGAAAACCTGTTTAAAGCACTGAATACGGATGAAAATGACAATGTACGCCTGCTTGCACTGGAAGCGCTGATCAAATACACCGGCAATAATGAGGTACGGCATCAGCTCGTTTCATCCATTTCAAAGCAGACATCACCGATGATACAGCTTCGGATGACAGAAATTATGACCACGCTTAACGAAAAGAGCTCCGTACCTGAATTCCGCAGGCTGCTGGAAGACTCAAACCTTAATTATAGCGTTAGAACAAGAATCCAGGATGCTGTGGTAACTTTATTGTAGAGTATGCTGAGAAGATCATATACACTGGTGTTAATGCTGATGTGCTTCACCGGGCTGAAGGCGCAGAACGAACAGCTGATCATCAATCCTCCTACAGGGCAGGAGGAAAGGTTCTTTATTTTTGAGAACCCGAAAGGGTCCGTTAAGATCACTGGTTATGACGGCGATCTTATAGTTGTTACCGCAAGTCTCCGGTTCCCTGAATCGGAAAAGACTGTTGCCGGTGGTCTTCACAAAATAGAACAGAATCCTGTCGACATGAGGGCTGAGGTAAACGGACGCAATGTCCTCCTTTTAAGCAGCGCCGCAGGGAAAACAGTCGATTTCGACATAAAGATTCCGATGTGGTTTTCACTCAATGTGAAATCGCTCGACAACGGCAACGTCGAGCTCCTTAACGTCTCGGGAGTGATAGAGGTTGTGAACAACAATGGTAACATCACTCTTGAGAACATTACGGGAGCAGCAGTCCTCAGCTCCGTTTACGGCAAAATATCGGCTTCATTCCGTGAAGTAAAACCAGGAGCCCCGATGATGTTCACTTCTTTTGAAGGTGACATCACGGTGGCACTTCCCTCAACAGTTAACGCAAACCTCAGGATGAAAAGCGATAAAGGCGGGATCTATTCCGACTTCAATATACAACCGGTAAAACGACAGCCTGTGGTGAGGCAGACAGAGAATACCGCAGTGTACTCCCTCGAGGACTGGACGACAGGTTCAATCAACAATGGAATTACCGATTTTGTCTTGAAAACTTACAGTGGCAATATAACTCTTAAAAAAAGATGAACTTTTTGTAACCCCGGGCGCCGGGCGAAGTTTTTATCAGAAAGGTTCATTTAAAACTCAACTGACATGAAAAAGCTTAGCATCTTATTATTAACTGCATTGTTATTTTGCGGTAATGCCATTATAAATGCCCAGGAAAAGCTCCAGGGAAGATGGGAGGTCAACCCTAAGGACAAAGACCTCGAATTTTACTTCACATCAAGGAGCGATGACAGGGACGGTCACATGTCGATGACCGAGACAATCTCAAAATCAGCTCTGAAAGGCTACACCAGCGGAAAGGATGTTTCATTCTCGCTCATAAGAAGCGCCGGTGAGATCGCCATGAAGGGCGACACGGAAGGCGATCAAGGGGGAGGAACATTTGTTTTTACTCCTGACCCGTCTTATGTAAAAGCGCTGGAAGACGAAGGCATCGACGGCCCCACAACGAATCAACTGTTCCTTTTTGCCATTAAGAATACCGGCATCGATTATGTAAAAGCTGTCAGGAAGCTTGGTTACAGTGACCTCTCGAAGAATAACCTCACAGCGCTTGTTGCCATGAATGTCCCGATCGATTATATTACCAGGATCCAGCAGGCAGGATTTAAAGATATCGCCATCAGCAAGCTGATCGGCTTCAAGGCTCTCGGAATCGAGCCTGATTATATTGCAAGAATGAAAAAGCTTGCAGGTTCTGACCTTTCAGAGAATGACATCACTTCATTCGCCGCCATGAATATTGATGAGAAATACGCCGAAGAAATGTATAATTCGGGCTACAAGCTTTCAGGTAAAGACCTTGTCACTTTCAAGGCAATGGGTATAACCCCGCAGTATGTTAAAGAAATGGCTTCGGCCGGTTTCAAAGGACTTTCAAACAAAGATATTGTGCAGTTCAAGGCACAGGATATCACGCCCGGTTATGTGAAGGAAGTCAACAACATGGGTCTGAAGGAACCTGTTTCAGCGGAGAGAATCATCCAGTTCAAAATATTTGGTATAAACAAAGCTTATATAGACGAACTTAAGGGCGCC